>ONXZ01000047.1 GCA_900321905.1 uncultured Eubacteriales bacterium | reverse complement strand
GAAAAAAACGGCTGGACGGCGGACGCGGCGCTGTCCTCTGCGCACACGCTTTTGTATTATGACGCCGCGGCAAATTATAAGCAGTGGCTTATCGGTATTTGCGCCGCGCAGAACGAGCAGGGCGCGCTGCCCGGTATTGTGCCGACCTGGGGCTGGGGTTTTGAGTGGGGCAACGGACCTGCGTGGGACAGCGTTCTGACGGAACTGCCGTATCAAATCCTGCAAAAAAACAACGACCTGTCCGCGTTTGAGATTTGCAAAGAATCCATTTTAAAATATCTCAATTACCTTGACACAAGGAAAGATGAAAACGGACTTCTTGCAATCGGTCTCGGCGATTGGTGCGCTCCTGCCCACAAGTTAAAAACGCCGCTGATTCTGACGGACAGCATTGAGGCGTTTGATATTGCCGATAAATCCGCAAAAATGTTTTGCGCCGCAGGGGAGGAGAGTAACGCAGAGCGCTGCAGTGCTTTTGCAAGCAAAATGCGCAGCAGTATCAGAACGCATCTGTTTGATTCGCAAACCGGTGTTTTTGCAGACGGCTCACAAACCGCGCAGGCAATGGGTATTTACTACGGTATTACCGAAGGCAATGAAAAAAACAGAGCCTTTCAGGTGTTGCTGCAGCGTATTTGTGAGGATGATTATCACATCGCCACGGGTGTTCTCGGCGCAAGGGTGCTATTTCATCTTCTGGCAGAAAACGGGGAAGTTGATACCGCCGTCAGAATTCTCAAAAACCCTACCGCACCCTCATATATGCAGTGGGTGCTTGCGGGCGATACCGCGCTTTGCGAAGGCTTTGACGAATCGAACGGACTGGCTTCACACAACCATCATTTCTGGGGGAATATCAGCGCTTTCTTTATGGAACAAATCTGCGGCATCCGGATAAATGCCGACACTATTGATATTCTTCCGCGTATTCCGTGCGATATGCAGTATGCACGAGCGTCCTGCCGGACAGTGTTCGGCAAGGTCAGCGTCAGTTGGAAAAAAGAAAAAAGCGGGATATCCTTTGAAATCGAATATCCCGAAAAAGCAAATGGCGTATTCCGCTGTAATAACGAATCGCGTGAATTATCCCATACACCGCAACCGCTGCGCTTTACTGTGGCGTAACAACAAACGGACTTTCTCCGAGCAGAGAAGGTCCGTTTGTTTGTTTGTTTGTTTATCTTTAATTATTCGTCGCTTTCGTCCTTGTTTTTTGAAAACGCCTTGTTGAGCGTGTAAGTAGCAATAATGATAATGCCGATTACAAGGAAAATACCAATCATTCCGATTACGAGCGCAGGCAATGTCTGCTGCCACGAATCAGGCTTGAAACCGATTGCAAGAGTGAAAATCTGAATTACTGCGATATAAATACTATTTAACATTCTTTATACCTCCTTAAACAAGCGGTGAAACGAGAGCGAGGATAAGACCGCCGGCGATAACCGAAGCAATCTGACCTGACACGTTTACACTGATTGAGTACATAAGCAGGAAGTTCTGCGGGTCCTCTTTAAGACCGAGTTGGTTAACAACGCGTCCGCTCATCGGGAACGCCGAAATACCTGCGGCGCCAATCATCGGGTTAATCTTGTTGTCCTTTGGTCTGAATATGTTGAGCAGTTTTGCAAACATAACGCCGCCGACTGTGTCAAATACAAACGCTACAAGACCAAGACCGAGAATCATAAATGTCTCAGGCTTAACAAAGTCCTTGTAGAACATTCTTGAAGCAACTGCAAGACCAAGCATTATTGTGATGGAGTTTGCAAACGCGTTTTGTGCAGTTTCGCTGATGGAATTGAGTACACCGCACTCACGGATAAGGTTGCCGAACATAAGGAAGCCGACAAGCGCAACCGAGTCAGGTGCAACAAGACCTGCAACGATTGTAACGATTACAGGGAATACGATTTTAGTCGTTTTTGAAACTTCGCCTGCCTTGTACGGCATACGGATAAGGCGTTCCTTCTTTGTGGTTACAGCCTTGATAACAGGCGGCTGAATAATCGGAACAAGCGCCATATATGAGTATGCGGCAACCATAATCGCGCCGAGATACTCCGAGTGCAGTTTGTCCGCTACGAAAATTGATGTCGGGCCGTCCGCCGCACCGATAATAGCGATTGAAGCAGCGTCCTTGAGGTCAAAGAAGAAGCCTGCCATCACGAATGTAAAGAAGATACCGAACTGCGCTGCCGCACCGAACAGCATAAGCCACGGATTTTTGAGCAGCGGGCCGAAGTCAATCATCGCGCCGATACCTATAAACAATAGTAGCGGGAACAGTTCGTTTGAAATACCTGCGTTAAACAGTACGGTAATCGGGCCTTCTTCGCCGATTGCGCCTGAAAGCGGCAGGTTGACGAGGATTGCGCCAAATCCCATTGGCAGCAGGAGAGTGGGCTCCATCTCCTTTTTGATTGCAAGGAACACAAGCAGTGCGCCTATTCCTATCATAAAAAGCATTCGCCAGTCAAGAGCCCCAAAAGCCGAAAACAGGCTTTTAAAGGTTTGTAAAAAATCCATTTTTATACCTCCGTTGATAACATATATTTATAATACCATATATATCCTGTTAAAATCAATAGTTATTTTGCGTTTCGCAACTTCATCACCGCATACCGCAAATTACTAAAATATTACAAAAATATTACAAAACACCTTGCATTAAGTTACACGCTATGATATAATACTTAAGATTATATATTATGGAGCAGTGTGCATATGTCACAGGACGAGAAAAAGAGGATTGTAGTCAAAGTCGGAACATCGACGCTGACTCACAAAACAGGTAAAACCAACATTGCGCGTATGGCAAAACTCGTGTCCGTTCTTGCGGATTTACATAATATGGGGCACGAAATTATTCTTGTGTCATCAGGCGCGGTGTCAATCGGCAAGGGCAGGCTTAATATTGCAAACAAGCCCGACGGCACAAAGGAACTTCAGGCGCTTGCGGCTATCGGTCAGGGCGAACTGATGTTTATGTATGACAAACTTTTCGTCGAGTACGATGTCGTTGTCGCTCAACTACTGTTCACAACGGACGTGCTTGAGCGTGAACACGACAGGGAACACCTGCTCAACACCTTCAATCAACTGCTTGATTACGGCGCAATCCCGATAGTTAATGAAAATGACAGTATCTCGGTTGACGAACTTTTAAACGGCGACAACGACTGCCTTTCGGCAACTGTGGCTGCGCTCACAAACGCTGATTTGCTTGTTATGTTTACTGACACGGACGGGCTATACGACAGTAATCCAAGCGAGAACAAGAACGCAAAACTTATTGAACTTGTTGAGGAGATTACTCCTGATATCCGCTCGCTTGCAGGCGGCGCAGGCTCGCGCGGCACAGGCGGATTTGCAACAAAAATCAAGTCGGCTGAGATTGCCACAAACGCGGGTATTCCCGTTGTTATAGCAAACGGCAACAAACCCACAAAACTCTACAAGATACTTGAGGGCAAAAACGTCGGCACGAAATTTCTGCCAAAGGAGAATTAGTATGACTGTTAAAGATTTAGGCGTAAAAGCAAAAAAAACTCAGACTTTTTTATCGCGCGTCAGCACTGATGATAAAAACAGAGCGCTCCTTGCAATTGCAGACGCGCTGTGTGCTAATAAAAACAAAATTATTTTCGCTAACGAAAATGACCTTGAAACAGGCAAGGCGCTTGGTTTGAACAGCGGTTTGCTTGACCGGCTTATGCTTGATGAAGAACGCATTGAGGGCATTGCCGACGGCGTGCGCAAGGTTGCTGCTTTGCCCGACGCGTGCGGCAAAGTTGTGTATGAATATGAAAAAGAAAACGGTCTGAAAATTAAGAAGATTACCGTGCCGATTGGAGTTATCGGCATTATATACGAAGCACGCCCGAATGTTACTGCGGACGCTGCGGCGCTCTGCCTTAAAAGCGGCAATGCGGTTATTCTGCGCGGCGGCAAGGAAGCAATCAACTCCAACAAAGCCATTGTCGAGATTATGCAGGACGCACTTGAAAGCGCAGGTTTTCCTCGCGACACGGTGCAACTTGTTGACGATACTTCGAGGAATTCCGCAAACGTTATGATGAAGATGAACGAGTACCTCGATTGCCTTATCCCGCGCGGCGGCAAGGGACTTATCAGGTCGGTCGTTGAAAACTCAACCGTGCCTGTAATCGAAACAGGTTCGGGCAACTGCCACATCTACGTTGACGAGAGCGCGGATATCGACATGGCGGCTGAAATTATATTTAACGCTAAAACTCAGCGCATAAGCGTGTGCAACGCTTGCGAAAGCCTTGTGATTCACGCGGATATTATCAACCGTGCGCTGCCGAAAATTAAGGCACGCCTTGATGAAAAGAATGTCGAAATCCGCGGCGATGAGCGCGCTCAGGCGGCTTGCGACGGTATTTTGCCTGCAACTGAGGAGGATTTTTACACCGAATACCTTGATTATATTATCAGCGTTAAGACGGTTGATTCAGTTGATGAGGCGATTGACCACATCAATGAACATTCAACAGGTCACAGCGAGGCGATTATCACAAATGATGACGACAACGCCAAAAAGTTTATGCAGTGTGTGGACTCGTCATCGGTCTATGTAAATGCTTCGACGCGCTTTACAGACGGCGGCGAGTTCGGTCTCGGCGCGGAAATCGGTATCAGCACGCAGAAACTCCACGCACGCGGACCTATGGGCATTGACGGACTTACATCTACAAAATATCTGATTTACGGTACAGGACAGGTAAGATAATGAAAAACGATTATTTTGAAAACGACAGCGCTGACTCAAAGCGCTCAAAACGTAAAAAGAAAAAGAAGGAACGCAAGGCGCTTAAAGGCTTTATGGTCTTTCTTGCTATGGTTGTAGTAGGTCTTGCGGTTTTTGTAGGCACGGTCAAGTTCCTTTCGCCTGATTTTGATTTTTCATCGTTTGTGCCAAAACCTGCGTACACATTTTTTGATGAAAAAATAATGGGTCACACTACCACCACTACTACACAAAAGACTACCGTCACCACTACTGAAACCACAACTGCAGAGCCCACAACGGCAGAGCGCATTGACTATCTTGAGTTTGAGGAATTCAAGATGAACACAGAGCGCCAGGGCAACGCGATGGGTAACCTTATGAACGGCGGTCAGGTTGCTACTGACTATTCATATATCTATCACATAGCAAGCAGCGGTATCTACCGTATGAACCCTGAAACAGAGGATTATTCCCGTATTTATGAAACGAAGAATAAACTTTCATCGCTCAATCTGCGCGGCGACTTTCTCTACTTTGTTGACGAAACCGCTCACGAACTGCTCAAACTGCAAAAGGGAAGTTCAGAACCTGCTCATATTGCAAAGGACGTCAAACTTGCTTACGTTTATGATAACAAGATTTTTTACGTCACAACAAACAACGAAATCTGTTATACGAGCATTGACAAGATGAGCCCTGTCACTCTCTATTCGTCAGGCAGCAGCGAAATGCGACTTGTCGGCATATCGCTCAATCGTGTGTTTTTTGCAGTTAAAAACACGGCGGGCAAAATTGATTATCTCACCGTTGAACTTGACGACAAAACAGGCGCTGCGGCTCCGTTTCGCGACAGCGATGAAGGCACAGACAGCAAACTTGTTATGGAAAACGGCTTTATGTACTACTACAAGCCTAATACCGACGGCTCATACAGCGTTTGCCGACAGAAGTTCGGCAGCAAGGAAGAAGTTACGCTTGCTGAGGATTCGGACGGCTCTTGCTACATAGAGGTTGACGGCAACAGGCTGTTTTACCCTGAATTCAAAGAGAACAAATTTATGCTCACCGAGATTAATATGAACTCGGGCGACAGCCGTTATCTTATGACGATAAACGATGTTCAGCGCGAGCATCAACTCAGATATTTCCACAGTTATCAGTATGATTTTGTTATCGGCAAAACTGCTGAAAACGGCAAAGATATCTACCGCGCAGGCTGTGTTTATACAGGCTCAACACACTTTATGAAGTTTAATAAGGGAACGTGGACATATTAATAGAATCCAGACACCAGATACCAGAATCCAGATTGCTGGAAACTGGAAACTGGATACTGGATACTGGATACTGGAAACCGGATACTGTTTACGGAGTAAACAAATGGACAAATATAAAAAACTGGCAACCAACACTTTAATATTTGCAATAGGCACATTCTCGTCAAAAGCGCTGGCGTTTTTGCTTATGCCGTTTGTCACCCGTATGCTCACAACGAGCGACTACGGCGACGCGGACTTGATTCAGCAGACGGTTAATGTGCTTATTCCCATTGTATTTTTGCAGATAAACAGCGCCGCGCTGCGTTTTGCACTTGATAAGGACAGCGACAAGGGCGAGGTCTTTTCTGTCGGACTGCGTACCACGTTCATCGGCTTTGCAGTGTTCCTTTTGCTTTGGTATCCGATTAGCCTTATAAAAATCAAGGACTTTGCGCTCGGCGATTATATGGTGCAAATCTATACATTTGTGCTTGTTTCGGGTATCAGGCAGTTGTGCCAGCAGTTTGTGCGCGGCTCGGGTCACGTCAAAACTTATGCGATTGACGGCATTTTCGCAACCGTTACAACACTTGTGTTCAACCTGCTGTTCCTCGGCGTGTTCAAGTGGGGCGTAAACGGCTATATCTTCGCAATTATTGCGTCTGACGCCTGCTCGGTAGCATTCCTGTTTATCACCTGCAAACTGTGGAGGCAAATCAAAGTCAGGGGCGTGCGCGCCTCCTCCTGGTCAGATATGCTGCGCTATTCTGTGCCGATGATGCCAACCATCATTCTGTGGTGGATTATCAATGTATCGGACAGATATATGATTACGGGCTTTATCGGTTCTGCGGAAAACGGACTTTACACCGCGGCATCAAAAATACCGAACTTTGTAATTATCTTTTCAACAATATTTATCGACGCATGGCAACTCTCCGCTGTTGACGAGTACGACAACGAGGGCAAGGAGGACTTTTTTACAAAAGTGTTCAGAGTGTATTCAGGCGGTACGTTTGCGGTTGCAGCGCTGCTTGTTATCACCTGTCAACTTCTTACAAAAATCCTTGTTGCGCCGAGTTTCTACGATTCGTGGAAGTTCGTGCCGATTCTGATAATGGCAACGGCGATTTCGTGCCACGTCAACTTCCTCGCCTCGGTTTATATGGCGGAGAAAAAGAACATTATGTCTATGTTCACGGCGCTCGCAGGCGCAGTTGTTAACATTTGTCTTAACTTGCTTCTCATACCCAAAATGGGCGCAAACGGTGCGGCGCTTGCAACATTTGCGGCATTCGTGGTTGTGTTTGCGGCAAGGTGCGTTGACACAAGGCGCTTTATCAAAATCAAATTTAACACACCGATTATCTTTTTAGAGGTGGCAATCCTTGCCGTTCAGGCGGTCGTTATGCTCCACTTCGAGTCAGGACTCCTTATGTACGCGATTGAGGCAATACTGGTGCTTCTTATGCTTCTCATAAATCTCAGGCAGATTACGGAACTTGTCAACCTGTTAATAGGCAAATTTCTTAAAAAGAGAAAAAATTAGATTGAATTAGTGAGCAGTTGTGGTGATAGCCTGAATTGCTTGCTAATTTGTTATTTGGGAAAATATCAGTCCGATAATAGACAAGATTTTGCATATTGGCTGTTGAAATAACATTAATATTAGTGTATAATAAACAAAATATAGTAATATATATTTGACCCAGCATTATTTTTTTGGAGGATTTGTATGAAAACTACCCTTTCTGTAGCACAAGCAAAAAAACAAATTACAGATAAACTTTCGCACTTCTTCGGCGTTACTCCGAGTGTGGCGACTGACGAACAGTTTTACAAGGCTGTAGCAATGATTGTCAGAGACAGACTTGCAGAGCAGCATTCCGATTTCAGGGACAAGGCAAGTGAAACCGACACAAAGCAGATTTACTATCTCTGTATGGAATTCCTTATGGGACGTTCACTCAGGAACAATCTCTACAACCTCGGTCTTACCAAGGTGTTTGAGGAAGCGCTTGAGTCTATGGACGTTAAACTTGACAGAATTTATGAACTCGAGCCTGACGCAGGTCTCGGCAACGGCGGTCTTGGCAGACTTGCGGCTTGCTACCTTGACGGACTTGCAACCGACGGCTTCAACTCGATGGGTTACTCAATCCGCTACGAGGCAGGTATCTTTAAGCAGAAACTTGTTGACGGCTGGCAGACTGAACTTCCTGACTTCTGGCTTCCGGGCGGCGACGTATGGCTTGTTCCGCGTGAGGAACGTGCCTGCGAAGTCAAGTTTGAGGGCAAAATCGTTGACTCATGGGACGGCGACTATCACCGCGTTGACCACGTTGACGCAAACGTTGTAACCGCTATCCCTTATGATATGTACGTTTC
>ONXZ01000050.1 GCA_900321905.1 uncultured Eubacteriales bacterium | reverse complement strand
CAAAACTGCCCCTGTTTAATAATAATTACTTCCATTCCTGAATGATTGACGGATTTGCAAAAATTTCGTCAAGTTTCTGAACAAACGGAACTACGTCGCCGTAGTCGAGCGCTTTGTGGTCAAACGCGAGTGTAATCGGCATAACCGTACCGATTGTGATATTTTCGTTACCGTCAGCGTCCTTTGTGACAACGGGGCGTCTTTGGGCTGCGTTAACAGCAATCGCAGCAACCTGAGGTGGTACAATCTCAAGGAGAGTACACTCACCTCTGTACGGGCGGTAAATTGAACCAAGGTTAGTTATTGTAATTGTACCCTGCTCAATGTCATGCTTAGTGAGTCTGTCAGTAGTCGGGATAGAGTAATACTTCTTCTTTTTACTGCCCTTTAATGTATGTACCTTGTGCTTACCTGTCTTTGAACCTACAAGGCGATTGATTGTCTGCGCAACTTTACCGCGACGAAGTGCAGTCAAAGTATTATCAAGCGATACTTCAAACATAACCTCGTTAAGGTCGGTGTTCTTTGCTTTGCGGGCTGCGTCGTGAATAGCGGCAGTCATCTCAAGCATTGACTTGCTGCCCATATCGTGCATATTAATTGTCATCATCTCGCCATTCGGCAAAATCATAGGCATACTTATGTCGATATGGTCGTATGTTCTCAGGCAACCGCGAACAAGTTTGCGGTTGAATTCAAGATGTGCGTTGAGTTTGGGCGCCGCTTTCAATCCCTCGCATATAACACGAAGCATAACCGTGTTGATTGTAATTTTCTTTGCCGGGTCGGTATTGCCTTCATTGAGTTTTTTACATTCTTTCATAAATTCAGTAACGTCAGGTTCGTAGTTCATAACTGCGTGCGGGATAGTTTCCCAACTTTCAGCAGTCATATTACTGACAATTTTTCGTGCAATACCAAAATGGGTTTCGCTACTAAGTGCCATAAATTTCCTCCATAAGTTTAAATGGTTTTAGCGTTTATCTATAGTATATTACCATATTTTATATAAAATAGTCAAGAGATAGCCAAAATAGTGTAGTTTTGTCTATTATTCCTCTTTCCTGCGTGGAATACGCTCGCTGATATTTTCCTTAATAGTTTCGCGGGTTTCTTTCATACGCTCTTTGCCGACTTCAAGTTTTTCGTGCAGTATCTCACGGTCGTCCTTTAGTTTTTCGCGCAGTGTGCCTGTGAGTTGAGCCTGCTCCTCTTTTGTAAAAGGCTCTTCGTTAAAGCGGCGCTTATATTCGGCGATAAGGTGAGGTCTGAAACGCGGGTGAGCAATTGTAATCAGAGCCTTTGCACGCTCTTTGAGTGTTTTACCCTTCAACTGTGCAATGCCGTATTCGGTTACAACGTAGTTAACGTCATTTCGCGGTGTAGTTACTGCGCTGCCCTCTGTAATAAGAGGCACAATACGGCTGACCATACCTTTTTTCGCGGTAGAGGGCATAGCGATAATTGAACGTCCGCCCTTGCTCATAGTAGCGCCGCGAACAAAGTCCACCTGGCCGCCAACTGCGGAAAACTGAGAAAGACCGATTGTATCACTGACAACCTGACCGAGAAGGTCAACCTGAATACAGGAGTTAATCGACACCATATTGTCGTTTTTAGCAATCTCAATAGGATTGTTAACATAGTCTATAGGGTGCAATTCAACGGCAGGGTTATCGTTGATATAGGCGTTTAGTTTTTTTGAGCCAAACGCTGCGCCGAGGACGCTGCGTCCCATGTTTGTAGTTTTGACTTTGTTATTAATAACTCCGCTTTCGAGCAAGTCAACAACGCCGTCGCCGACAAGTTCGCTATGCAGTCCAAGGTCTTTTTTATCTGTAAGTTGGGCGCATACGGCGTTTGGAATACCGCCGATACCGAGTTGCAGGCAGTCGCCGTCATGAATTAAGGATGCGCAGTGGCGTCCGATTTCCATTTCGACATCTGAGATATTGACTGTCTTAACCTCAGGCAGCGGCTCGTCAATTTCAACAAATGCTGTGAAATCACGCACATGCTTAATGCTGTTGCCAAAGGTACGCGGCATATTTTTGTTAACCTGAGCGATAACCACCTCGCAGTGGTCGGTTGTACCCTTTGTGTAGTCAACAGTTGTGCCGAAAGAGACATAGCCGTGCTCGTCAGGCGGTGACACCGTAACAAGCGATACACGCGGGCATATGTAAGTTCTCAGAATTTCAGGTATTTCATAAAAGTGCGAGGTCGTAAACTCACTTGTGCCGTCGGATATTGAAGCCCTGTTTGACTGGGACGCGAACAGGCAGTTGAGTTTAAAATGCCCTTTCATTCTCGGTTCGCACCAGGGAGAGTTGCCGAGAGTGAGCATATTGACGATAGTGATGTCTTTATACTCCTCATAATGCTCAACAAGCGCATTTTCAATGCCGAACGGTTCGCCGCAACCGAAGCCGACCACTACCTTGTCGCCGTCGTGAATAAGTTTAATCGCTTCCTCGACGGGGAGTAGTTTATCTTCATAAATCTTTCTCCACATACAAATAATTCTCCTAAAATTACACAAATTTACTCAATAATAATATAGCACAAATGGTATTTACAAGTCAATAAATAAGTGAATAATAGGAACGCTTTTGGTAAAAGATAGTAATGCGGAGGTGATATTATGACATCAAAAGAACTTTTATACGTTGAAGATGCGCTCGGACATGAGCAGTATTTTCAGACCAAATGTTGCGAGGTTGCAGACAATTTGCAGGACAGTGAACTCAGAAACGCTGTGCAGACAATGCAGACAAAGCATCAGGAAATTTTTAACAGTTTTATCAGCACATTAAATTAAGGAGAAATTATGAACGACAGAAACTTAATGCAGGATATTTTGCTGCTTGAAAAAGGCGCCTGCGACCTCTATATGCACGGCACAATTGAGAGTTCAAGCCAGAACATTAATCAGGTGTTCAAGACAGCGCTGAACAGTTCGCTGACCATGCAGGACGACATCTATAAAAAAATGGAGTCAAAAGGCTGGTATCAGACTGAGCAGGCACAGCAAACACAGATTGACACACTCAAACAGAAATTTACACAATAAGCATATAAAAAGGACGTCTGTGGGGCGCCCGTCATAAAGAAGTTTTACAGACTGAAAGAAAAATTATTATCTTTCGGTCTGTTTTTCTGTAACTCTTGTCAAGAATAACGCAATGTCACTTTTGACATCTTATATCAAAAATGACGTTTTTTCTATAGAATGAAGCAATTATATTTATTGAAATATTAGCGCCTATGTGGTATAATATAGGTATACTAATCGAAAGGAGAAAGCGTATGAGTGAGATAGATAAAATTGTAAATGAAGTGAACGGCTCAATGGCGATTGAGGGAATGCCGCTTACCGATGCAGACAAGGAACGCATCCGCATTTCCCTTTCAAACAAAGAGCAGTTTCAGAAGATTCTGCGCGAACTGATACTCAAGCATTCCGCATAGGTGAGTTTATGGGATATAGTTACGAATACGAATGGGATAAAGAATACTGTTATCCTGATTCCAATGTACTGATTAACAAGCTCGGTATCAAAAATCACGACGAACTCGTTACCGCCGAAAGAGAAATTACCTCGCTGAAAATAGCGATGGCAAAGGCGGAGCCGATTAAGGGTAATTTTGATTTTGAACACTTTAAAAGAATTCACAAATTTGTCTTTGAAGATATTTATACCTGGGCAGGCGAAGCACGTCATGTCAATATCTCAAAGGGTAATCAGTTTTGCCTGAGTCAGCATATTGAGACGTATGCGGCGCACATCTTCTCGAAGCTCAAAGCTGATAATTATCTGATTGATTATGACGGGAATATTGCTCACCGCCTTGCGTATTACCTGAGCGAAATCAATGTTCTTCATCCGTTCCGTGAAGGCAATGGCAGAGCGCAAAGATTATTTATTGAGTATCTCGCAGACCACGCCGGATACAAGGTGGACTTTTCGGACGTTACCGCCGATGAAATGATAATCGCCAGCGCTGAATCCTTCGCTCGTGATTACGATAAAATAAACGCAATGTTTGAAAGAATAACGAGTAAGAAATAAGCAACAGCCTTCGGATTAACCGAAGGCTGCATTTGTTTTATAATAGTTCTAATATTTCCTCAAGCGTCTGTATTGTATAATCCGGTACATCTGATTCAGGTTGGTGCTTTGCAAAGCCCTGCTTTACCCAAATGGTTTTCAATCCGAGTTTTTTGGCAGGAAGTATATCGTTGTCTATCCTGTCACCAACCATTACAGCGTTTTCGGGCAGACAGTTTGCACGTTCAAGAGCAATTCTGAATATTTCCGGATTCGGTTTTTCTACACCTTCCTCAGCGGAAGCAATTACCAAATCAAAGTATTTGCCAATATCCCAATCGGTTAATCTCTGTTCACTGCCTACGGACTGATTTGCGATAATGCCCAGCTTGTACCTTTTGGATAGTTCCTCTAAAACCTTTTCTGTAAACGGATACGGCTTTTCAAACTCCCTGTACCATTTCGTTTTCTGCAAACTGAAGAATTGTAATGCCTCTTTATAAGGATTATCAGATGTTGCTGCGAACTCTATTACTTTGTCTTTGAATTCCTGATAGGTAACATCCGTGTTATCCGTTGTTTCTTTGTAACGAATTTCATAGCATTCGCTTTCGTCCACAAGAGTAGAGCCAATATCAAAGAATATCCATTTTTTGTTATACATCTAATACTTCCTTAATTAGATTATAAATCGTTTCCTTTTCTGATTCTGTCAGTTTGTTTTGTTTATGGTTATCATAGTGGTGAGCATACTCTTCATCGTTATATGTCTTTCCGTTTATAGTGATTGGTGAATTATATCTTGGTCTGACATGAATATGTAAATGTGGATTTGGAGTTTCTGACTTGTAAAAATCATTCATCAAGCAACTCCAATTAAACATATTTGCCCCAAGTGATTTAGTTATTACAACTTCGAGCTTTTCAACCAGTGATTTCAATTCTGCCCATTCTTCGCCATTAAGTTGTGCCAGTGATTCACAATGTCTTTTCAATACAAGAATACATCTTCCAATATAATCCTGCTTGTCAGCCAAGAACACATTCCAATATCTGCTATTAACAAGAAGATATTTCTTCTCGCTTTCTGTTATGTTACACCATATACAATTATTATTCATTTTATAACCGCCTATAAATCTTACAATTTTCACCGTAGATATTTATAACGTAATTTTACCATATACAATCACATAATGCAAATATCATAGAAATAATCATTCTGCGATTTATAAGGCGTTTTTCGGTAAAAAAGTATTGGTCAACACTTTTATTATTTTCATTTCGTCCGTTCAGTTTTTCTTATTCGTACATTTCACCATTTAAAGTTTTCTGTCAAAGACGGAAAAAAGACGAGGGGTATACCCTCGCCTTATAAATAACTGTTTAAAACCTAACCTTCTTTATGACGTACACCCCGTGACGTCCTTTTTTATATCTGTATATTACTTTACATCAATTTGCTTTGACTGTTTTCACTTCGCTCCATTTTGAATAGTATTTTTTGCCTTTAACCGTTTTATATGTTCTGATTTTTATATAGTACTTTCGGTGGCTGCGAAGGTTCTTTGCTGTAAACGAAGTCTTTTTGTTGCCCTTTACAGTTTGTTTAAATGGCGACTTGAAGTTTTTGTATTTTGAATACTGGACCTGATAACCCGAAGTCTGCTTTTGCTGCTTTTTCCATTTGATTTTAAAGCCGCGGCTACGCGGTGTAACCTTTGTAATTTCAGTACCCTTTGGCACAATCTGAAACTTGAGCGTGTTCCACAATCCGTCAATTACATAGTCGATTTTGGCAGTACCTACACGCACGTTGTCTGTGTACCTGCATTTGTATGTAAAATTCGGTGTGAACACCTTGCCGCGCATATCCCTGAAACGAAGTGACGGTTCCCTCGCCTTGCCGTTATAAGTCATACGCTTATGGACAGGCTCGGCGGTGTAAATTTTATAATACGCGCTGACGCCGCTGTCCGTACAACCCTGAATTTTGCACATATCAATGCCCTTGCCGTTTTTGTCAACGGCGTCAATCATATGCTCGGCGTCAGGCGTTGCGGTGTCTGTATTTATCATTTTGTGCTTGTGTTTTTTAATCTTCACAGTCAGTTTGACGGAATGAGCCTCGTTATTATCATTATAATACTGCACAAGATAGTAGTAGGTGTGTCCGCCTTTAAGATGACCGACAAGGTCAATGCAATACGAGTCCTCGCCAAGGGCGTAAGCATATGATACCACGTTATCGTTAGCGTCAACAATAAGTGCCTTGTAAAACACAAAATCGTAGATTTCAAGACCCGATGTCGCAAACTCATAGTCGCAGTCTTTTTCAGGCTTGATTTTTGCGTAGTAAGCGTGCTTCCAGTCAGTTGAAACATTTCGCTTTTTAGTTACGCTGAGGCTGAGCGTAAACTTGTCGCCTATATCGCGAAGCGGCGCGTCCTTTTTTGCAGAAGCAAACGCAGTCAACCGGCATACGGAAAAGCTGCCGATTATCATTATCAAAGCAAGTAAAACAGAAATAAATCTTTTCATATCAAAAACCTTCTTTGCTGTAAAAATCGAGAAGCCGCTGCTTGTAGTCAGGCGCTTCGTCGTACACAGCGTGGCCGTATGGATCGCTGTACAAGTAAATATCACAGCCGAGTATCAGCGCAATCTCGCGTGACGCGTCAGCCGAGAGAACATGGTCGTTGTCTGCACCAAGCACAAGCACAGGGCATTTAATGTTTTTTATCTCCCCTGTTATGTTAAGGTTATCCATAGCGTGTGCTGAGATTAAAAAGCGGTTTAATTCCTCTTCAGTGCAGTCGCTGAGCATTTTAACAAGCATATCGCCGTACTTATCGGCAAAATCCTTTGTATACATACGCACAATAAAATCGCGGCACAGCTCCTCTACCCTGCCTAAATCCGCAAGGCAGCACCAGGTATCAATAGTTTCTGCCGCTGCAGGATGAATTCTTGCGGCGCTTGAGCCGAGTACAAGTTTACGCACAAGTTCAGGGTTACGTGCTGCGATTAACTGTGCAATCATACCGCCCTGCGAAGTGCCGAAAAGGTCAGCACCGACAATGTCAAGTGCGCTCATCGCCTTTGCGGTTTCCTCGGCAATATCAAATAAAGTAACACCCATTTGCATAGTCTGAGGTCTGTCAAACAGATAACAGGTGTAATGCTTTGCAAACTCGCTGTATGCGCTAACAACAGCATTTGCGGAGAGGATAACGCTCTTGAGCGAAAGTCCGGGTATTATGACAAACGCCCGGCTGCCGCTGCCAAATTTTATGTAATCAATTTTATTTGTATCAGTTGTAACTGACACAATTTCATATTTTTCCATTTTATCACCACTTATATTGTATCATATTATGGGCAAAAATTAAACCCCGACTTTTGTCGAGGTTAATTTTTATTTTAAATGTTAATAACTCCGATACCCTGCAGAATACTTGAAACAAGGATTGCAAAAATGAATATCGGCGCAACCCATTTAACCATTGCGGTGTAAAAATGTTTCATCTTAAATTCGCCGTTGAGTTCAACCTCGCTGATAATTGCGTCAGGCTTGATAACAAAGCCGACAACAATACAGGTGAGCATACCGACAAGCGGAAGCAGAATGCTGTTTGAAACGAAATCGAGGAAGTCGAGAATTGAGAAGCCGAAAATTGTGAAGTCGCTCCAGATACCGAAACCGAGCGAGCAAGCGATACCTACAACAATGCCGAACACAGCAACTACCGCGGTTGCTGTACCGCGTTTCATCTTAAACTCGTCAATCATACCTGACACAATCGCTTCCATAATAGACACGGAACTTGTGATTGCTGCAAACAAAACAAGCACAAAGAACAGCGTGCCAATCAGGCCGCCTGCAGGCATATCGTTAAATACCTTTGGCAGGGTTACAAACATAAGCGACGGACCTGTGCCGAGCGCTTCCTTGTCGCCGCCCGAGAACACAAACACGGCAGGCACAATCATAAGGCCTGCAAGAAATGC
>ONXZ01000171.1 GCA_900321905.1 uncultured Eubacteriales bacterium | reverse complement strand
TTTCAGTACCCATTTCAACGCGTGATGTGGCGTCTGCAATTTCCTGCATAGTGATTGCAAACTTGCCGCGTCGAACTGCAAGGAGTGCCGCTTCGTTCATCAGGTTTTCAAGGTCTGCGCCCGAGAAGCCAATAGTGTCCTTTGCAATTTCCGAAAGGTCAACGTCGGGACCGAGCGGCTTGTCGTTTGAGTGAACTTTGAGTATATCCTCCCTGCCCTTTGCGTCAGGTCTGTTAACAGTAATCTGCCTGTCAAATCTGCCGGGACGGAGAAGTGCAGGGTCAAGAACGTCAGGTCTGTTGGTAGCCGCTATAACGATAACGCCTGAGTTTGTGCCGAAGCCGTCCATTTCGACAAGAAGTTGGTTAAGGGTTTGCTCACGCTCATCGTTGCCGCCGCCTGTACCTGCGCCACGCTGTCTGCCGACTGCGTCAATTTCGTCAATAAAGACGATTGCAGGACTTTTCTTTTTAGCCTGTGAGAACAAGTCACGTACACGGGAAGCGCCGACACCGACATACATCTCAACAAAATCAGAGCCTGAAATTGAGAGGAACGGTGCGCCCGCCTCGCCTGCAACAGCCTTTGCAAGCAGGGTTTTACCTGTACCGGGAGGGCCAACAAGAAGTACGCCCTTTGGAATTCTCGCGCCGAGTTTGGTGTACCTGTCAGGCTGTTTGAGATAGTCAACAAGTTCCGCAAGTTCTTCCTTTTCTTCGTCGCAGCCTGCAACGTCGTCAAATGTTTTGTCGCTGTCCTCGTTGCCGTTGCGAGGTTTGAGTTTGCCAAAACCGAGCGAACGGTTAGTTTCGTTAGTAATATTGTCGCTCATTCGCCTGAACGACCAAATCAGAAATGCAATCATACCAACGGTTACAAGCGTCATAGGCAGCATACTCGTAAGCCATGAACGGTTGGAAGCCTTGATGTAATTATACACAATAGGCTTGTCGGGGTGCGTCTTGTTGTACTCGCTGACAGGCTCGTTGATATCATCAAGGAAGTAAGGAACAGACGGTACCGCATACGTTTTTGGCGCGTCGCTCTTTTTGTCCTTAAAGAGTTTGTATGTCATTGAGCCTGAACCGAGGTCGATTTCAAATTCAGAAACCTGGTTCGTTCTGAAAAGACCGACAATTTCAGAATACTTTGCGTCAGTATTCTTTTTGCCGCTTGTCATCATCATAACGATACCTATAAGAATTACAGGTATCAAAATGTAGATGATGGCACTTTTAAAGTTTTGAGACAAATTTTTTCTCATTAAAATTAGTCCTCCGTTGTTATATTAAAGAGTATAACCTTTTTTGTGTTGATATCGGTTTTTACTCTCTCGTCAACTGCCAAGCCTGCTACGGCTATAATGCCGAGGTCGTCGGCAATTATGTGCAGTTTGTTCCTTTTTTCAGCAGGGATTTTAAGTTCGTTAAAAAATTTTTTCAGCGACTTTGTACAGCCCCTGCCTGCAGGAGAAATACTGTCTCCTGCCTCGCGCTCTTTAAGGCGCAGATTGCCGACCACTTTGTCGTAATCAGCAAACATATTTTTGTGTTTACTGCAGTCAAAATCAGTAAAGTCAATAACGTTGAAAGTCAGGCTCGCCTGTTTTTTCCGATCGTTTTGATTATAAACACGAAGCAAGTCGCCGCTTGAAGCAATGTATATGTCGCCTTTTAACTGCAGTTTTTTACTCTTATCAAGGAGTTCAAGCAATTTTTCAAGATGAAGCGTATCGAGCGATAATCCGTATTTTGCAGCAAGTTTTGATATAATGCGTTTTTGCACTGCAACATCGTACGTTCTTAACTTGCTTACAGAAACACTGCCGTTTGATATTTCACAGCCGTCTGCACAGTTTTCAATAAAGGAATCATCCTCTGCAGAACTTTGAATCAGCCTGTAAACCGCTCCTTCAAAAGCCGGATTAAGTTTTTTAAAATCAGGCACAATTACATTGCGTATGTAGTTGCGTGAATATTCGTTATCGGCGTTAGTTTCGTCAACAATGTAGTTTATGCCGAGTTCTTTGCAGGTGCTTCTGATTTCATCAGACGTGCAGTTAATCAGCGGTCTGATGATATTGTCGCGCACAGGCGGAATACCTGCAAGACCTTTGATTGAAGTGCCGCGCGCTATGCGGAAAAGTGCGGTTTCAACGCTGTCAGAAAGATTATGAGCAACAGCGATATTGTCAGGGTTAAATGAATTAAAGAACTCGTAACGTCTGTTGCGTGAATATTCTTCAACACCCATACCCTGCTCTTTCGCTTCCTCGGGAGCGTTTATTGATAACATCTCAAAACGCAAGCCGTGACTGCTGCAGAAATCTTTTACAAACTCACAGTCTGCCTTTGACTTTTCACCGCGTATACCGTGTTCAACGTGCGCTACAATGAGGTTTAATTTGCAGTTGCCGAGATTTAGCAGATAATCAAGCAGCAGCATTGAATCTGCACCGCCTGACACGCCTACAACAACCGTATCGCCCTCTTGCAGCATATTATACGTTTTGACGGTTTCGTGAATTTTAGTTATAGTCTCTGACATTGTCAATAGCCCTGAATCGTGTGAATTCTTTATCGAATGAAAGTTCAATCGTGCCGACTGCGCCGTGACGGTTTTTAGCGACAATAAGTTCTGTGAGCGAGTCGTCAATCTCGTCCTGCTTGTCCGCGTCAACCTCGCCCCTGTAGTAGTCCTCACGGTACAGGAACATTACGATATCAGCGTCCTGCTCGATAGAGCCTGACTCACGAAGGTCTGACAGTTGAGGTCTGTGCGACTTACCTCTGCCCTCTGTACCACGGGATAACTGCGCACAGCAGATAACAGGCACATTTAGGTCTTTAGCCATCATTTTGAGTTGACGAGTAATCTCACTGACTTCCTGCACACGGTTTTCTTTGCGTGTTGCGGAACTGATAAGACCGAGGTAGTCAATCATTACGCAGTCAACGTTATTGAGCCTGCGCACCCTCGACTTAATCTCAGGCACGGTTATAGCCGATGTGTCGTCAAGATAGAGTTGAACATCGTTAAGTTGTCCTGCAATGTTGCCGACACGTATCCACTCATCGTCCGTCATTTCGCCTGTTCTGAACTTCTGCGACGACACGCCTGACATAGAAGCAAGCAGACGTTCCGCAAGTTGCTCTTTTGTCATTTCGAGCGAGAAGAACACGCACTTTTTCTTTGCACCGATTGCAACGTTTTGCGCAAGGTTGAGCGCAAAGGAAGTTTTACCCATAGCGGGACGCGCGCCGATAAGTATGAAGTCAGACCTGTTAAGACCTGTCGTGTACTTGTCAAGCAGACCGAAACCGGTGGGTATACCCTTGTACTGCTCTTTGTTCTCGCCGGTCAGTTCCTTGAACTTTTCATATACATTTTCAATAACCTTTGCAAGTTGTTCAGGTCCGTTTGCCGTCTTGCCCTGACGGATGTCGTAAATCTGCTGTTCCGCGTTTTCAAGCAGTTGCGACGCGTCCGCGCCGCCGGCAGAAGCCTGGTCGATTATATCCTGCGATACGGTTATAAGTTTTCTTAAATAATACTGTTCTTTAACAATTTGAGCGTATTTCTCAACATTTGCAGCGGACGGAACAATCTGCGAAAGTTCAAACAGGTACTTCTTCGCCTCCGCAAGGTTAACCGAGCCGCTTTTTGCAAGCGCGTCTGCAATAGTTACAGGGTCGATAGCCGCATTGTTAGATGTGAACATCGACTGCATTGAGAAGAATATCTCCTGATGCATAGGAATGTAAAACGCGTCTGACTTTATATGAATCAGCA
>ONXZ01000142.1 GCA_900321905.1 uncultured Eubacteriales bacterium | reverse complement strand
CGCGGCTTTCTTTAACAGCGGCGTCAGGTAAACCAACCACGTCAAAACGCGGCATACCTGAACTTATATCAGCCTCAACTGTTATATTAAATGTATTAATGCCGTAAAGTCCTTCGCTTTTTACTTTAGCAAACATAGTATCACCTGTTTTATTATAACGCAAAATTGTGATATTGACAACACCGGATAATAATATTAAAATAGAAAGTGAACAATTTTACAAAGGAGAACTAATATGGACGTAAACGCTTTATATAACGAATGGCTTGAAAAGGCTGACGGCGACCCTGACCTCAAAGTTGAACTTGAGAGCATTAAAGGCAAAGATGACGAAATTCTTGACCGTTTTTACCGCAGCCTTGAATTCGGCACAGCAGGTCTGCGCGGAGTTATCGGCGCAGGTACAAACCGTATGAACATCTACACAGTCGGCAGAGCAACACAGGGTCTGTCCGACTTCCTTAACAAAAACTATGAAAACCCGTCAATCGCAATCGGTTACGACTCGCGTATCAAGAGCGATTATTTCAGCAAGGAAGCGGCGTCAATCCTCGCGGCAAACGGCATTAAGGTTTATATTTATGAAGAACTTGAGCCGACACCGTGCCTTTCATTTGCAATCCGCCACTTCCACACATCAAGCGGTATTATTCTCACCGCATCGCACAACCCTGCAAAGTATAACGGCTACAAGTGCTACAACCCGAAGGGCTATCAGATGACAGACGAGGAAGCAGCTGAAACATACGATTTTATTCAGAAAGTTGACTACTTTACAGGCATTAAAAAGGTCGATTTTGACGAGGCTGTTGCAGACGGCAGAATTGAATACATCGGTCAGGAAGTTATTGACGTATTCCTTGACGAGGTGCAAAAACAGTGCATTAACCCTGAAATAGTTAAGGCGGCAGACCTCAAAGTTATTTATACGCCGCTTAACGGCACAGGCAACAAACCTGTAAGGCAGATACTTGACAGAATCGGAATTGACAAGGTTTACGTTGTGCCTGAGCAGGAGAATCCTGACGGCAACTTCCCCACCTGTCCGTTCCCGAATCCCGAAATCAAGCAGGTGTTTGAAATCGGTCTTGAGATGAATAAAAACATCGGTGCGGACATTTTGCTTGCAACCGACCCTGACTGCGACCGTGTGGGTATTGCTGTTCCTGACAAATCCGGCGAACTTGTGCTGATGAGCGGTAACGAAGTCGGCGCAATGCTGCTGAACTACATATTGTCAGAGCGCAAGGCAAAAGGCACTCTGCCAACATCTGCTGTGGCGGTTAAGAGTTTTGTATCTACCGATCTTGCAGAGGTTATTGCTAAAAAATACAACTGCACATTCAAAAATCTGCTCACAGGTTTTAAATACATTGGCGAACTTATCACCAACCTTGAGGAAGAAGGCAGAGCGTCTGATTTTGTTATGGGATTTGAGGAGAGTTACGGCTACCTTGCAGGCACACACGCAAGGGATAAGGACGCCGTTGTTGCCTCAATGCTCATATGCGAAATGGCTGCGTTTTACAAGTCAAAGGGTATGAACCTTGTTGACGTTATGAATTCGCTTTATGACGAATTTGGCTACTATAACAACACAGTTGAATCTTACACATTTGAGGGCGCTGCCGGTATGGAAAAGATGGCTGGCATTATGGACGCTCTGCGTGCAAACGCGCCTGAGGAAATAGGCGGCTACAAGGTTGTTGCAGTTTCAGACTACAAGACAAGCAAAACAACATTCACAGACGGCGGCGAGGAAGCAATTGACCTGCCAAAATCGAATGTGCTTGCATTTGCGCTTGACGGCGGCAACAAGGTTATTGTTCGCCCAAGCGGCACCGAGCCTAAGATTAAAGCATACATCACTGCAATCGGCGACAGCAAGGACAGCGCCGCTGAAATTGCAGACAAGTTAATCGCCGCTGCAAACGAGTTTATGAAATAAGCGAGGTTTAATATGCATAAAAACTGGACACGAATTATTGCGATTGTACTTGCCGCGCTTATGGCGGTAAGCGGACTCGGCGTCGGCATAGTCGCGTTTCTTAACTAAAACATAAAAGACCTCGCAGTACCCTGTTTGAACAGGGTTCTGCGAGGTCTTTTCTACACACAGATTAATAACTTTATTTCCTTTTCAAGACACTGACTATCAAGTAATATATCGGTATTATCAAAAACAGTATCAACGTTACGTTCCACGCGCCTGTGATAAACGACAGTATCAGATACGCTGTCACTACGGTTTCGGGTACAGGAAGGAGAGCAAGAAACGCTTTTTTGCTATTTGCCTTGCACGCCGTTGCCACGCGGTAATAAATCGGTATTGTAAGAAATATTATCCAAAACGGATGCCAGATATCAAACGCAAATGAAAGTCCCAGATACAGTATTACCACTATGATTGCAAAGGGAAATTTTGCCATTTTCTTTGCAGTTTCAGGATAAATTCCAAAGTCGTTAACCTTTGAGATAAGCGACTTTGCCTTGCCCTTTATATCTTTCTTTTTTGACGGCTCAGGCGTAATCTCAACCACGTCCTTTGATGTGTTTAACAAATCATCAAGGGTTATACCGTAAAGTTCGGCAAGCGCAATTAAATTGTCTGTATCAGGCGACGATTCGGCACGCTCCCACTTTGACACAGCCTGACGGCTAACGCCGATTTTTTCAGCAAGTACGTCCTGTGAATAGCCGTTCATCTTGCGCAGTTCAAGAAGTCTGTTCGCTGTTACTATGTTCATTTCTCCTTTGTTGAAATCTCAATTAAAAAATCATTTATTCTTTGCAAAAAGTATTTCATAAATTCCGCCTCCTTTTAATAACAACATATCAAAAAAAGGCGCTTCTTGCCACCGCTTTTAGTTTGCAAACAGCCCCGCAACCAATAGTTGCGGGGCTGTTTTTGCTAAGTCAAAGGTTGTTAATCAGGGTTTCGTACGCTTCCTCCATTTTCATTCCGCGCGAGCCTTTTACAAGCACCACGTCGCCTGCGGTGAGGATACCGCTGTTTGCGAATTCTTTGATTTTATCAAGGAAGTAGTCACGCTCGGCGGCGTCGCAAGTAATCGACTTTTCAGGCATACCCTCGCCGAACTCAACGAAGTTCTTGCCTATGAAGAATGCACCGTCAAGATTATGCGAGGAACAGAGTTCGCCGAGTTTTTTATGCTCGACAGCACTGTACTCGCCGAGTTCAAGCATTTCACCGAGGAGAGCAAATTTTTTACCGCTTTTATTATATGTTGCAAGCGTTTCAAGACCTACCCTTGCGGAATCGGGACTTGAATTGTAATAGTCGCGGATAATTAAAATACCGTTCTTTTCTATAACATCGGTGCGCATCGCCTCAGGCGCATAGTCGCTGACGGAGTCAAGCGCCGCCTTTACATCAACGCCAAAGTGAATACCGCAATAAACCGCTTCAAGCAAATTAGCAACGTTATATTTGCCGGGCAGAGGTATGTAGCCGTCAGTCTTTTCGCCATTGTAGTCAACAGTAAAGCGTGTGCCCTCGCCGCTTGACTTGATATTTTCAGCGGTCAGGACGGTGCCTTTTGACTTGTCAAAGCCGATAAACGCTGTGTTGAAGCCTTTTTTGTCAGCCGCAAAAAGATACGGGTCGTCTGCGTTGAGGATTACAGTTCCACCGCTTTTAAGACCTTCAAGTATCTCAAACTTCGCCTTGCAGATATTTTCCTGTGAGCCGAGGTTGCCGATATGAGCCTTGCCGATATTTGTGATAACAGCCACATCAGGCTTTGCGATGTTTGTGAGCGTGCTGATTTCGCCAAGATGGTTCATACCCATCTCAAGCACGGCAATATCATATGTGTTGTCAAGTTCAAGAACGCTCTTTGGCAAACCGATTTCGTTGTTAAAATTCTTTTTAGTAGAGTACACGTTATACTTTGTCTGCAGCACGCGTGTAATCATATTGCGTGTGGTGGTTTTGCCGTTACTGCCGGTAACAGCGACTACCTTGACACCAAGCGTACTGATGTAGTAAGCCGCAATCTGCTGCAGCGCTTTGAGCGTGTCAGGCACCATAATAACAGGCACGTCTGTGTCAACAGGTTTTGAGCAGACAACAGCAACAGCGCCGCTTTCAACAGCCTTGCTAACATAGTCGTGACCGTCAAACTTTTCGCCGACAAGGGCAATAAAGAGGTCGCCCGCCTTTGTAGTGCGCGTGTCTGTGTTAACGTCAAATATATCGACATCACCGCCAAAATCGCAGGTGCAGTCAATATTATTTACAATTTCAGAAAGAGTCAGTTTATTCATATATTACTCTCCGTATAATTCAATATTACACCTATGTTCAATTGGGGACAGTCCCCAATTGAACATTAATTGTATTTTTTGAAAGAAAGGTCCACAATCCTTTGGCACAAACTGTCATAGTCAATTCCTTCCGCCGCTGCCTCCTGCGGCAGCAAACTCATAGATGTCATACCCGGCAGTGAGTTTGCCTCCAGACAGTAAAAATCCTCCGTGCCGTCCTTGAGGATAAAGTCAATTCTTCCATACACATCAAGATCAAGCGCCTTAAACACCGCCTTTGCGGCTTCCTGCATTTTTTTGGTCAGCGCGTCGTCGAGTTCAGCAGGACAAATTTCGATTGTCATACCCTCCTGATACTTGTTTTT
>ONXZ01000052.1:14818-17093 GCA_900321905.1 uncultured Eubacteriales bacterium | reverse complement strand
AAAGTCAGCGCACCGCTTGCTGATTACAGCGAGTGGGTGAGCACCTGCAATTATTGGAAAAACAAATACCCCGTTGTGCAGAAAAAGCACTTTGACGATACAGACAAAACAAACGTTTACGCCTTTATCGGCAAACTGTCGGCGGCTCTGCCTGAGGGCATGCTCACCGTCGTTGGCAACGGCTCGGCTTGCGTTGTCGGCTCACACGCTTATCAGATTAAAAGCAATTCAAGGTTTATTATAAACAGTGCCATTGCCTCAATGGGCTACGACTTACCTGCCGCAGTCGGAGCGGCAAGAGCGTCTGAAAGCGATGTTGTTTGCATAAGCGGCGACGGCTCAATACAGATGAACTTGCAGGAACTGCAGACCATTAAAACAAACAACCTTCCCGTTAAGATTTTTGTAATTAACAACGGCGGTTACCATTCAATAAGGCAAACGCAGACCAATTTGTTTGACAGCCGTTTTGTCGGTATAGGAGCCGAGAGTCACGACCTTGATTTTCCGCCGCTTGACAAACTTGCAGGCGCTTACGGTTATGATTACATTAAATGTTCAAGCAATGATGAACTCGACGGTTTTATCAGTTCTGCGCTCAGTCACAACGGCGCGCTAATTGCGGAAGTTTTTGTCGGTACAAATCAGGTGTTTGAGCCGAAATCGTCTGCTAAAAAACTGCCTGACGGAACGCTCGTTTCACCTCCGCTTGAAGATTTGGCACCGTTTCTCCCTGATGACGAAATGGACGAAATTATGATTATCCCGAGGATAAAAAGCGATGAATAGGGCGGTTGTGACAGGCGCAAGCGGCGCAGTAGGCTACGGACTTATCAAGGCGCTTTTGTCGCAAGGGGTCAGCGTTACTGTTCTTGGCAGAACAAAGCCAAAAATTGACGGTGTTGATTTTGTTAAATGCGACCTCAAAGAACTTGCAGACTTGAAACTTGACACAGCGGCTGACACATTTTTTCACCTTGCATGGAACGGCACTTACGGCGCTGACAGAAACGATGAAAAACAGCAGTTTTTGAATGTTGGCTACACGCTTGACGCGGTAAAACTTGCAAAACGCATTGGCTGCAAGTCGTTTGTCGGCGTTGGCAGTCAGGCGGAATACGGAGTTGTTCCTTACGGCACGGCGCTCACACCACACCTTGAATGTAAGCCGCAGAATTTTTACGGCAAGGCAAAACTGAGAGCAAGGTCTGAATCTGCTGAACTTTGCACAAAACTCGGTATAAAATTCAACTGGTGCCGTGTTATATCTGCTTTTGGCGAGGGCGACAAACCGTACACGTTGATTATGCAGACCATTGCTAAATTTACTCGCGGCGAGTCCTGCGATTTCACGCCGTGCGACCAGATTTGGGATTATATTTATAACGAAGATTTAGGCAGGGCGCTCTGCCTTGTTGCAACAAACGGAAAAGACGGCGCAACATATGTGATTGGCAGCGGATGTTCAATGCCGCTAAAAGACTACATAGGCAAAATACGCAATGCTGTTGGTAACAGTAGCGCAAAGTGCAACTTCGGCGCAATTGATTATTTTGAAAATCAGGCTATGTATCTCTGTGCTGATATTTCGGATTTGACGCGGGACACGGGATTTGTGCCGCAGGTTACGTTTGACGAGGGTATCAGGCGCACGGTGCAGTGGTATAAAAACAATAATTGTGAGGAATAAAATGAAAAAAATCGGAATTGTAATCCCTTGTTATAATGAGGAAGAAAATATTGTGCAAATTACCGCGGCGGTGGAGAATGAGATTAAAACTTCGCTGCCCGACTACAATTACGAAATATTGATTATCGACAACTGCTCGACTGATAACACCCGCGCGCTTGTGCGTGAGATTTGCAGCGGCAATAAAAAGGTTAGGGCGATTTTCAACGCAAAAAATTTCGGCCAGTTCAATTCGCCGTACCACGCACTTCTTCAGTCAAGCGGCGACTGCGTTATACCGATTTGCGCCGACTTTCAGGACCCTGTCGAGATGATACCCCGTTTTGTCCACGAGTGGGAAAACGGCTACAAAATTGTTTGCGGAATTAAGAGTGCAAGCAAGGAAAATCCGTTTGTTCGCTTTGCCCGCACCTGTTACTATAAGGTGATTAAAAAGATGTCACCTGTTGAGCAAATTGAGCATTTTACAGGCTTTGCGCTCTACGACAGGTCGTTTATCGAGGTGCTTCGCGGTCTTAACGACCCGACGCCGTTTATTCGCGGAATTGTAGCGGAACTTGGCTACAAACGCAAGGATATTGAGTA
>ONXZ01000052.1:6967-14780 GCA_900321905.1 uncultured Eubacteriales bacterium | reverse complement strand
CAGCCAAAACGCGCTGCAGGCAAAACGCACAATAACTTTTTTACGCTGTACGACGCTGCAATGCTCAGTTTCACGTCATACACAAAAATCGGTCTGCGAATTGCATCTTTTGCGGGATTTATTGTCGGAATGCTCAGCGCCGTTATCGGCATTATCTATCTTATTATGAAACTTATCTGGTGGGACAGATTCCCGGGCGGCACCGTGCCAACGGTTATCAGCATAACCTTCCTCGGCTCAGTTCAACTGTTTTTCCTCGGATTCCTCGGCGAGTACATAATGAATATCAATACACGCGTTATGAACCGACCGCTTGTTATTGAGGAAGAACGTATTAATTTTGAAAGCAGTATGGAGAGTGCTTATGATAAAACTTCACTACAGTAAAATCAGATTTGCAGCGCTGTTGCTGCTTCTTATTCCGTCAGTTATTTTTATGCTGACTTGGGTAAAACCGCTGATAGGAATACCGTTTGTTATAATTCTGTGTGCAGGACTGTTTTGTGCTTCAAAAACAGACAGCCGAACAATCGAAGTCAAAGCGACAACGCTTATTGCGCTTGCAGTTTTGATACTGCTTTGGTCGTTTTTATCAGGTCAGGGCGGATTTTTCACACAAAAGAGCGACCATGAGATTCGCAATGTAATACTGCGTGATTTGATTAATTACAAATGGCCCGTCAGGTACAACGAGGCAGGTGATATCAGCCTTGTGTATTACATCGGTTATTGGCTGCTGCCGGCGCTTGTTGGTAAGGCTGTAATCGGTGTTGGCGGCAGCTTTGCTGCAGGCTGGCTTGTCGCGAGAATAGCATTACTTATCTGGACAGCAGTTCTGATATATACAGCGTTTTTACTTGTGCTGTTTAAAGTCGGCAAAAGCAGACGAAAAGCAATTTATATAACGTTTGCTATATTTGTTCTGTTCAGCGGTATGGATGCAGTCGGCGCTATAACTTCGCCTGCAAACTTTCTAAAACACATCGAGTGGTGGGCGGCAGGTACGTACCAGTACAGCAGTATGTCAACCCAACTTTGCTGGGTGTTCAATCAGGCTGTTCCTGCCTGGCTTGCCTGTGCAGTAGCATTTAATGAAAAAGACGAAAAATCGTTTGCATTTATCGGTCTGTTGCTATTGCCAACATCGCCGCTTCCGCTTGTAGGACTTGCTGTTTATATGCTTGCGTTTGCGGTGCGCGACTTTGTTATTGCGCTCAA
Source organism: uncultured Eubacteriales bacterium (assembly GCA_900321905.1). GTDB lineage: Bacteria > Bacillota > Clostridia > Oscillospirales > Acutalibacteraceae > Eubacterium_R. The sequence continues at coordinate 13,562 of ONXZ01000052.1, read as the reverse complement.
AGGCAAAAAAATCGGCACGTTTTTCAAAAACATCTTTACTGTACAGAATATTGCGGCACTTGTTACTTTGCTGCCTGTTTTTGGTCTGTATTATATGAATAACGCCGTTTCAACTGATGAGTCAGGCAGCGGAACACCCGGATTGCGTTTTGGCTTTGAACAGTCGTATATGATAGTTGTATATATTATGTTCCTGTTTTTGGAGTTTGGCTTTTTACTGCTCGTTCTCAAAAACAAAAAGAACCGTTTTGAATCACTTGTAATACTTTGCTCACTTGTTGCTGCGCCGCTTATTACAGTCGGCAATGCTTCGGATTTCTGTATGCGTGCTTCAATACCGGCGCTGTTTTTGTTAATGCTAATGCTTATGGAATATCTCGTTCCTGAACTTTGCAGCAAGAGAGATAAAAGTATTGACAAAAAGTCAAAAGAAAATCAAAAACGTGTGCAGAAATTTATATCCGTAATGCTCATTTTTATAATAGGTGCTGTAACGCCGATGGTTGAATATACCTCGTCAACCATCAGATTTGTCCAGACAAAAGGCGAGTGTGTAACGGAGCATGACTATATGAAATCGCTTGCTGAACTTCCGCTCAAAGGCAAAATGAACTTTGTCGGCACAGATTCTTCAGACTCCGCGTTTTACAAATACTTTGCAAAGAAATAGAATAAACCACTTGGCAACATTGCTGTTGCCGAGTGGTTTATATTTTATACGGGGTCTGTATTTTTGTTCTTTTTGAATTTAGCAGCAGTCTGCTTGTAGGTCAGTTTGTTAAATTCTGAAAATGCGAGGTAAAGCAGAATCAAAACGATTATACCAATCTGCACTGCTGCAAAGATGTAGCAAATTACCTTTTCGGCAATTCTCAGTTCAACACCTCTGCCGCGCATACCCTGCATTGCAGTTGCGTTTTGCTCGTCGCCGCTTGACTGATTGTTCTGTACAGCGGTGCTAACAAATGAGAGTTCGCTGCTGTCAGAGGCAGTGTTTTTCTGATTAGCAGAGTTTTCGTCTGTCTTGCCTTCACCTTTGCTGTCTGTGCTGTTGTTGTCGCTCGGTGCCTGCTCGCTTCCTGACTTATCGTTTTCACCGTTTTGCTGGTCGTTATTCGGTGTCTGACGACCTCCAAACTGTTTGTCGCTGCTGTTTGGCGGTGTCTGGTTATTGCCGTTTGGCGGAGCCTGCTGCTGTGAGTCGTTTTGGTTTTCGTTTTGGCTGTTGTTGTTTTTCTGACCGCCGCCAAAGTTTTGCAGTCCGCCGCCGTTTTGGTTATCAAAATCGCCGCGCTGTTCAAACTGCGGTCTGCCGTCAACCTGAGTCATATGTCCCATACCGTCTGACGCGTACCTGAGAGTTATGGTTGATGTTCCGACAAGTACAACCGCCATACCTATCATAATTAGGTTTTTCATAGATTGTTTCATGTTAATCACTCCTGTTTGTTATTCCTCTTTTGAGGTTGTCACCACTATAAACCGTCATCATTAAACAAACATTAAAGCAAAAAATAATTATACACTGTGCCGAAAATATATAAAATACGGTTGCAACAATATTTAATTAGTTCTATAATGAAAGCGAGGTGATTATATGCAACAGACTTTAACTGAAAAGAAGAAATTTGGCTATGCGTTTGGTATATTTACTGAGTCGCTTGTTTATAATATGTTTTATACATATTACCTGACTTTTCTCAACGAGATTGTCGGTATTCAGCCAAAGTACAGTTCAATAATTATTTTCATTTCTATCGCGTGGGACGCAATTACCGACCCGCTTATCGGCAATTATACAGACCGTCCGGGCGTTGATAAACGTAAATTTATGCGTGTGTCAATTCTGCCGCTTGCCGTGATTTTTGTTGTCGCGTGGACAAGCATCGGCGCAGGTTTTTCAGCAGAGATTGCAAAAATTTTGCTTTATACATTGCTTTCGATGTGCATATGGATTTTCTACACAATGTACTCAATTCCGTACTACGCAATAGTTGCGGAACTCACCGAGGACTACGACGAGCGCACGGATATCCGCTCGCTGTCGTCGCTGCTCAACGCGTTTTGCGTAGGCATTGCAAACATTCTGCCTGCACTTGTTCCGACAGTCGCAACACTGCTCGGCAAAAAGTATCAGAGCAATTCATATGCGGTAATCGCTGCAATAATCAGCATTATGGCAGTTGTACTTGGATTTGTATGCTGCAAATCGCTTGAGGGTGTGTACACGCCAAAACAACTTAAAGATGGCGAGGTTACTGAAAAAGTAACATTAAAGTCAACCTTTGGTGCATTTGCAGATATACTTAAACTCAAACCAACTAAGTGGTTTTTGATGTTTGTTTTCTTCTTCCTCGCAATGAGTTCAATGATTCAGTCAAACCTCACCTATATGGTCATCGACTGCATCGGTATGAAGTACGATACAGGCATTGTTTTTGTAATCCTATCGCTCGTAATATCTATGGCGGCTACTGTGCCGATTGTTGAAAAAGTTGCCAACAAAAAGGACAGACGCTTTGCAACAATATACTTTTTGACAATAGTATTTGTGCTCGAAGTGCTTATTAAAATCGTTGGTCTTGACGCTAAAATCGGCAACTTCAAAATAATGTGCGTTGTCAGTCCTGCCGTACTTGGCGTAGCACTCGGCACATTCTGGACTCTGTTTTATTCAATGGGTTACGATCTTGTCGAACTCAATGAGTTCAAAACAGGCGAAAGACGTGAGTCAACTATCACCGCACTTCCGCAATTTGTACAGAAGTTCGGCGCAGCCTTCGGCATACTTATGGCAGGCTTTTTGCTCTCGGCTTACGGTTACGATTCGTCAAAAGACGTTGCGGGCAATGAGTCGCTGTTCACAAAGGTAACCGACCCCGAAGTTATTGAGGGCATGGAAAATATCTCAACAATAATTCCTGCCGCAATTCTTGCTGTTTCAATCGTTTGTGTAATCATTTACCCAATGACGAGAACGCGCTTTAATGCGCTTATGAAACAACTCGAAAAGAAGCGCAAGGGCGAAGAATACACAACAGAGGGCTTTGAAAAACTACTGTAAAAGGTAATAGATATGAAACTTAAACTTGATGAAAACTGGTTAACAAAAAACGGCGGTGCGGCGCTTAATGACAGCGAGGTTGAGCGTTATATAGCAGTACGTCCCACCCAGGCGCAGATTGCTCACAGCAAAAGACCGTTTTACTGCTTTGTTCACTTTGGTATGAACACCGCAACAGGCAGGGAGTGGGGCAACGGAGCCGAAACTGTTGATGACTTTACTATCAGCAAAATTGACACAACACAGTGGGCAAGGGCAATCAAAGCGTCCGGTGCAACGGGTATAATTTTTACCTGCAAGCACCACGACGGCTTTTGTATGTGGAACACAGGCACGACTGATTTTAACGTTATGCGCTCGCCATACGGTCTTGACGTTGTGGCAATGGTTGCTTCCGCCTGCCGCGAGGAAGGACTTGACTTCGGCGTGTATCTGTCGCCGTGGGATATGCACGAGCCGACGTACGGCACAGCGATATATAACGACGTGTTCTGCCGCCAGTTAACTGAACTCCTTACGCTTTACGGCGATATATTTGAGGTGTGGTTTGACGGTGCAAAAGGTGAACAGGCAAAGGATTTTGAATACGACTGGGAGCGTTATTACAGGCTTGTCCGCACGCTCCAGCCAAACGCAAATATTGCAATTTGCGGACCCGATATCCGCTGGGTAGGCAACGAGGCAGGCGCCGCGAGAGAGAATGAATATAGCGTAGTTCCACGCTATCTCACTGTTGCGGAAACCGTGCAAAAACACTCTCAGCAGACTGCCTCTGACGCAGAAAGATTGCAAAAGATTAAGTCCTCAGACGAGGATTTAGGTTCGCGCAAAACGCTTGAAAAGTACGACGAACTTGTTTGGTATCCTGCAGAGGTTGACGTGTCAATCCGCAAGGGCTGGTTTGCCTCGGCAGAAAACGAAAACACGGTTAAGTGTTCTAAAAAACTTTTTGAAATGTATATGAATTCAGTCGGCAAAAATGCGTTCTTCCTGTTAAATGTTCCGCCTACAAGCAAAGGCGTTATCAGCCGCAGGGAAACTCGCACGCTCAGAAAACTCGGCGAAAAAATCGGCGCAATTTACGCAAATCCCGTGCGTGTCGAAAACGTAGGCGAGATGAAAGATGGCTATGTTGAATACAAATTCAGCAGCGAAACGCGCATTAACTACTGCGTTATCAAAGAAGATATTGCCTATTCGCAGAGGGTTGAATCGTTTGACCTTTATATAATCAAACCAAACGGCAAATACAAACGCGTCTGCAAGGGCGGTATTATCGGCTCGCGCAGGATTATTAAAATCGGCGCCAATTGCATAGGTGCAGTGCTTGTCGTGCGCCAGTCGCGCAGCACACCGTATATTGAGGAAATCGCATTTTACGGATAATGTATAGCAAAAGGAGAGCAATTTATGCTCTCCTTTTGCTATACATATATTTCAATTTTTATGACAAGCCGTTCTTTTTTTGTGCTACGCAAAACTTCGCGAACGTTGAATTTGCCGTAACCTCTGACTGACACCGTGTCGCCATCTTTTAAAAAGTGCGAGCCGCTTGCAACAAGACGGTGATTTGCAAACACCTTGTCCTGTGCAAACAGCAGTTTTGAGGCGTTTCGCGACAGGTGATAAACCGCGCAAATAACTGCGTCTGCACGTAGTGAAGGAACAATTATTTCAGCACTCCCCGGCTCTTTGTTCACACAGTCAGGCAACATGTCAACAACCTTGCTGTTTACGGTCGTGTGCTTAACCCTTGTCAGGTTTTCTGTTATATACTCGCTAATCGTCTCAAGGCAAAACAGATAGCCTGTGTTGTCTGCAACAACTATGTCGCCGAGGGTGCTGCGGCTGATTCCCAGGTTCATTAGCGACCCGAGGAAATCCCGATGCGTGAGTTTGTCTGCAAACTTCTGTTGCAGCGGCGCAATCTCGATACACACAATCGGGAACTCGCCATCTGCAATTTCATCGCCAAACCCCGCAACACATCTCTCCGCGCTGTCGTATCCGCCAAAAAGTCTGTACGGCAGCGGTAACCTCATACCTTGCAGTACGCTTGCTTCTTCAAGGTTTAAGAAGTCTGAAAAAGTGTTATAATTTCGCTCGTACGCCCTGTTTGCAAGGTCGTCAAGCCTGCTTTTGAGTAATTCGTCATTGTTCATCATCAATCTCCAAAACCGTTAAATCATCGCCGCAAACGCTGAATTTTACCTCTTTGTGAGCAAAACTAAAGCCGTAAATACGCCCGTTATCTTCCTGATACGCAGGGCGTGGGTCGTTTTCAAGCACGGTTTTCAGCACGTTCCACTTGCTGCCTATTGATTTTTTTACTTCATCATCAGCGTGTACATTCAGTTTGCGGAATTCCGTTTTGTCGGTGAATCCGCCGCTTGCATCAGGGTGAGCGTCACTGTACGGTATATACGGTTTTATGTCATAAATCGGCGTGCCGTTCATCAAATCGGCGCCGCTGACAGTAATAACACCGTTTTCGACCTTCTCAATTTTTACGCATGACAAACCGAGATTGTTTGGTCTGAAAGGGGAGCGAGTTGCAAAAACGCCCATTCTGACATTGCCGCCGAGCCTTGGCGGACGGACTGTGAGCGACTGCTTGTCGCGCATATTTTCGCTGAAACCCCATATAAGCCACAGGTGACTGAAGTCCTCAATTCCTCTGATTGCATTTTCGTCTTTGAACTCGTTTTCAAATATAATCTCGCTCAGAATATCTGCAATTCCGCTTTGGCGGGGTATACCGAACTTGCCCGTAAAGTCATTTTTGATTGTAGCAATTGGCTTTATTTCCATTACTTTTTTTGTCCTTTTTGTATGAATTTATATACATTATAGCATATATTTTGTGAAATTTTAAAAAAAATATTGAAATTGCTTTTATTTTAATGTATTATATAGAGGTAATATTTTGTAGAAAACTTTGTAAGGAGATATACTTATGGCAAAGGTAAAACAAAAATCAGCACTTTCTACGATAAATAAAATCTTGTTTATCATCTTTATTGTGCTTCTTATCGGAACAGTAGTTTACGTATCAATTTCATCACCTAAAATGCCGCCTACCGAGGAAAAGGAATTTGTTGACGAAGTTAAAATTGACGAATTCAAAGCAGGTACATACGGCGGAATTGAATTCAAAACGACAGAAGATGTAGTTAAGTACTATGTCGAGGTGTTCAACTACAACAAAACTCTCACCGCTGATTACACAGAAAACGGTGAGGCTAAGAAGTATTATAAACTCCTTGGTGATGAAACACTCGAAGTTCAGAACCTTCTTGTTGAGGGTCAGGCAAACGCTACTATCGACAAACTTGTACCGAGCGTACTCGGCGGTCTGTTCAAGGGCGCACCAAAGGGACTTCCTCCTGCAGCAAACCGCGACCCGGTTTACGATATACGTGACGACGGTCCTAACGGCTCAAAACTTGACCAGAAGGAATCTCATCTCACCGCTGACGATATCCTTGCTTGCAATGTTGTTGACAACAAGGACGGCACAATCAGCATTAC
>ONXZ01000052.1:0-6959 GCA_900321905.1 uncultured Eubacteriales bacterium | reverse complement strand
ATGAGTACCCGCGGCGATGACTCACAGGGTCGTTTCTTCAACGTACTTGGCGATATCAGCAGCACTGTTGAATCAATCAAAATTCTCTCATTCTCAGAGGGTACAATTCAGGATAACTTTGTAGTTAACTACGCAGGCGGTTCAGGTACCGTTAAGGTTAACACAAAGACAAAAGAAGTTGTTGAGGCTGATTACGAAATGGACGTACATATTGACGTTAAGCACGCAAACGTTGCAGTTCTTAAAAACAAGAGCGCGTCAATGGACATCGTTTATAAGAACCACTTCCCGGCTTCTGACGAATTCCTTAAAGAATCAAGAAACATCGTTAAAAAATAATTAACACGCATTTACAAGGGGCGGAGATATCCGCCCCGTTAGTTTTAGTATGAAAAAATCTGCGCTGACAAAACCTTATATTCTCTGGCTCATTGCTGCGTTTTGCTGCCTTCTCTGGGGGTCGGCTTTTCCTGCTATACGCTTTGGCTACAACGCGCTTGGTATTGAGAGCGGAGATACATTTTCAATCATTCTTTTTGCAGGTATACGCTTTTTCGGCGCAGGCGTTTTGACACTGATTATATTCTCATTTATCGGCAAAAAAGCGCTTATCCCCAAAAAACGGGATATCCCAAAAATCGTTGTGCTGTCCGTGTTTCAGACAATACTGCAGTATCTGTTTTTCTATTTGGGTCTTGCGTTTACAAGCGGCAGCAGGGCGTCGGTAGTCAATTCTACAAGCGTGTTTTTTGCGCTTCTGATTGCCGCACTTCTGTTTAAGCAGGAAAAACTGACTGCTTCCAAAATCATTGGTTGCTTACTCGGCTTTGCAGGTGTAATCCTCGTCAGTCTTGACGCTTTTAAAAGCGGCGGCTCGCTCCTTGGCGAAGGATTTATTCTGCTCTCGTCTGTGTCTTATGCGTTCTCGTCAGTGTTTATGAAAAAATACAGCGTTGACGCTGACCCTGCAATGCTTTCAGGTTGTCAGTTTATGCTCGGCGGCGCAGTTATGATTGCCGTCGGTCTGCTCGCAGGCGGCAGGATTGATAATTTCGTCGGCACAGGTGTTGGCATAACTGTGTATCTCATGCTCGTGTCCGCGCTTGCATACTCGCTTTGGAGCATACTGATAAAATACAACGATGTGTCGCGCGTGGCGGTATGCGGATTTTTAACGCCTGTTTTCGGCTTTGTGCTGTCACTGATTTTTGACAGCGGCTCGGCGGTTTCAGGGCTGCTCGCAGTACCTGCGCTTGTGCTTGCGGTTATCGGTATTATAGTTGTAAATAAAAACAGTAATTAATCTATATTTAATATTTGTGTTGTAGTATTAGTCAAAACACAAAAGGATACAGGAATATGAGCATTTACGGAAAATATGAAAACGCGCTTAAATATGCAATGTCAAGTCTTGTAAAAAGTATTGAGGATTACGATAATCAGCACTTTTTGCAGCACTCGCATCATCTTTATGAACACCTTAACTATCGCATAAAGTCAGATGAAAGTATGCGCGACAAGTGCGACAGAAAGTTGCTTCCGCAAACGGAAAAGAGCGCCCTTTGCGATATTAAGGATGCTATCGGGTTACGTGTTGTAACGCGTTTTGTTGACGATATTTTTGAACTTGTCAAGTTTATTGAAACGCTTGAAAACTGCAAGGTTGTTAACAAAAAGGATTTTGTCACAAGCCCAAAGGATAACGGCTACCGGTCCTACCATATGATACTTGCTGTAACTGTGCCGTTTTACGACGTACTCGGTAACAATCCCGGCACATTCTATGCAGAGGTGCAACTTCGCACAATCGCAATGGACACCTGGGCGGCGCTTGAGCACGAAATGACCTATAAGCACGAGGTGAGTTCACGCGAACTTATCCAAGCCGAACTCAAACGCTGTGCGGACGAACTCGCGTCCTGCGATATAACTATGCAAACTATACGCGACCTTATCAGAGAGGGGTAATTATGAAGATACTATTTGCTGAAGATGAACTCGACTTATCAAAAGCCGTAACAACTGTGCTGACAGCGCAGGGGTTTGACGTAACGCCTGTGCATAACGGACGCGAAGCGCTTGAGGAGTCGTCAAAAAGCGCATTTGACTGTATGGTGCTTGATATAATGATGCCTGAAATGGACGGCATTGAAGCACTCACCCAAATCAGGGCGAGGGGCGACGTAACCCCTGTTATTATGCTTACCGCAAAGGCAGAGATTGACGACAGGGTAACAGGTCTTGACGCAGGCGCGGACGACTATCTTACAAAGCCGTTTGCTATGAAAGAACTTATAGCGCGCATTAAGTCGCAGACGCGCCGCTTCGGCACGTTTAACTCAACACAACTCACATACGGCAACCTGACGCTTGATACCGCTCAACTTGAACTTGTTGCGGCAAATTCAATCCGCCTTGCCCGCAAGGAAGCGGAACTCATGGAACTGCTTATGCTCAACTCCGATAAGGAACTCACCACAGAGGAAATCTGGCGCAAAGTGTGGCGCGAGGAGGAAGCAGAGAACATCGATCTTGTTTATATGTACATTTCTTACTTGCGGCAAAAACTGCGCTCTGTAAACGCCGATATTACCATACTCGGCGAGAGGAATAAATCTTACAAACTAACTACATTGAGGTAATGCTATGATTGCTAAACTTCGTATCAAATTTATTGCAATTTCAACTGTTGCAGTGCTGCTTGTCATTGCTGTGCTGCTCGGTCTTGTCAACAGTGTTATGTATCACAGAACGCTTGACGACGTGTACAAAATTGCAAATTATATTGCTGAAAACGACGGCGAAATGCCTGAAAGCCAAATGAAAAAAAGTCCTGATTTTACCGATGAGGATATTTACAGAATTCGCTTTTTTACCGTTAAGGCTGACAGCGACGGCAATGTGATTTCGAGTGATCTCGGCAGGATTCATTCGGTATCCGATAGCGAAATTAAGACGTTTATCACAAGCGTCCAAAAGGATAACGGGCACATTGAAACTGACGGCGATGCCTATGCCTATGTCGTCAAAAGTACGTCCTACGGCAAAATCATTGTGTTTGTCAACTGCACAAATGAACTCAGAACGGCTGAAAACTTCCGCGAAGCGTCGCTGCTGCTCGGCTTGGTATGTCTGCTCGTGTTTGTAATTGTCGTGTCAATTCTGTCACGCAGGGCGGTGCAGCCTGTTATCAGAAATATGGAAAGTCAAAAGCAATTTATCACAAACGCGTCCCACGAACTTAAAACTCCGCTTGCCGTTATTTCTGCTAATACCGAAGTTATTGAAATGTCCTACGGCGAGAGCGAGTGGACAAAAAGCACGCTAAATCAGGTGGGCAGACTCAACACGCTTATCGGCGAACTTATTACTATCTCAAAGTTTGGCGAAAAAGACAAAAAAGAACTTACGCAGGTAAATGTGTCTGAAATCGTTAAAAACAGCGCCGATGATTTTAAAACAGTGATTACAAATCATGGCAAAGAGTTTGCGGCTGACATTGCCGAAAATATCACGGTAAAAGCCGACAGCGAAGGCATAAGGCAAATTACAGGCATACTTCTTGATAACGCCGCAAAATACTGCGACGACGGCGGAAAAGTCACGGCAAAACTCACGCACAAAGGCGCCGGCAAGGGTATGAAACTTGCTGTGTCAAACACCTATGCCGACGGCAAAGATATTGACGTTAACCGCTTTTTTGAACGCTTTTACCGTAGCGACGAGTCGCACAACAGCGAAAAATCAGGCTACGGTATCGGCCTTGCCATGGCGCAGGGATACGCAGAGGAGTTTGGCGGTAAAATCGCGGTTTCCTACAAGAACGAAACAATTACATTTACTGTCAGCATTTAAATGTAAATTTCTCTTGATTTTATAATACTAATATAGTATAATACTTTACGAAAAGAGTGCTTTTGCGTCTTTTGCGTAGCGTATGGGCCCTGTGCGACGGGATGCTACGAACCTTGTCAGGCGGGGAACCGAGCAGCAATAAGTGGATTATTCTGTGTGCCTCAGACAAGTCTGTACGCTATGCAAAGGGCGTAAAAGCATTATTATTTGTTGGGCGGATATTATCCGCCTGTATTTTTAAAGGAGGGTAACTATGTATCAGGTTTTATACAGAAAATACAGACCGCAGGTTTTTTCGGACGTATACGGTCAGGACCATATTACCTCCACACTAAAAAACGAGATTAAAAACGGCAGAGTTTCGCATGCGTACCTGTTCACAGGTTCACGCGGTACCGGCAAAACCACCTGCGCAAAAATTCTTGCAAAGGCTGTCAACTGCGAAAACAGCGTTGACGGCGAGCCTTGCAACGAGTGCGCTGCGTGCCGCGGCATTGACAGCGGCTCAATCTACGACGTTGTTGAGATTGACGCGGCTTCAAACAACGGCGTTGACAATATCCGCACTCTGCGTGACGAGGCAAATTATACGCCTACAAAATGTAAGTACCGCGTTTATATTATCGACGAGGTGCATATGCTCTCAACAGGCGCGTTCAACGCACTTCTCAAAACACTTGAGGAACCGCCTGCACACGTTATTTTTATCCTTGCCACAACGGAAGTTCACAAACTTCCCGCAACAATTCTTTCAAGATGTCAGCGTTTTGATTTTAAGCGTATCCAGCCTGAAACTATGGCGGTAAGGCTCAATCAGGTCGCAGAACTTGAGGGACTTGACCTTGATAGCGACGCGGCTATACTGATTGCGCGTATTGCTGACGGCGCTCTGCGTGACGGTTTGTCAATCCTTGACCAGTGCGCGGGCAGGGGCAAAAAAATCACGAGCAGGCTTGTAAGCGAAGTTGCAGGTCTTGCCGGCAAAGAGGCTATGTTTACGCTTGCAAAATGTATTGCAAACCACGACTCCAACGCGGCTATGTCCGAGATTTCAGAACTTTACCAAAACAGTTTTGACATGGAGCGACTTTGCGTTGAGATGATTAACCATTTCAGGAATTATCTTGTTGTCAAAACTGTCCGCAAGAGCAGGGAACTGATAATCTGCACTGACGATGAGTATAATAATATACTCGAATCTGCAAAGAATTTTACTGTTGAAAATGTGCTTTTTGCACTTGATTTATTCCAAAACACACTCGTAACTATCAAGGGCGGCGCAAGCGCAAGAATTGAAGTTGAAATGGCGTTTATCAAACTTTGCGAACCAAAACTTGACGAGTCGCAACAGTCGCTGATTTCACGCATTTCAGACCTTGAACGCGCTGTGAAAAGCGGTGCGGCAGTTACTGTGCAGGAGGAAAAACCTGCAGCGCCGGAACCTGCCGAGCCTGCTCCGATAGTTAAAGAAGAAAAACCGGTGATTCAACCTGAGCAAACTCCAAAATATGAGGTTGAAACCAAACCTGAGCCTGAACAATCAAGTATGGAAGCCGCACCTGCGCCGAGTGAGGAAGAGTCTGCACAGGCACCTCAGACTATTGAAGCGGAAACTGAGTTTATGCAGTGGGGCGAATTCCTTGACGTTATCCACCGTGACGATATCCCGTTGTTTGGTATACTCAACGGCTCGCACGCAGTCATCAGCGGCGACAAGTTTATGATTGACCCCAAAAATGAGGCTGTTCGCACTTTTATTAAGATTCCGAGCCACGCACGCGCTATCAAAAAAGCCGTGTTTGAGGTTACAGGCAAACAGTACAGAATCGGCTTGAGAAGAATAAAAAATAACAGCGAAGCACCGCAGCGCGATCCTCTTGAGGATTTAATTGCGAAGGCTTCGAGTGGCAATATCAATTTTGAGTTAAAATAAAGGAGAATTATATGAAGGCAAGACTTCCAAAGGGAATGGGCGGCGGCCCGCAGAATATGCAGCAAATGCTCAAGCAGGCACAGAAAATGCAGGAGCAAATTGAAGCAAAGCAGGAAGAACTTAAAGAAAAAGAATACGTTGTTTCTTCAGGCGGCGGAATGGTAGAAGTTACTATCACAGGCGCGCACGAAGTTAAGGCAATCGGCATCAATCCTGAGGTTGTAGACCCTGAAGATGTTGAAATGCTTGAGGATATGCTCGTAGCCGCTCTTAACGAAGCAAACCGCCAGATTGAAGAAGAATCCGAGCGTGAGATGGACGCTGCAACAGGCGGACTTAACATTCCCGGACTTTAATCCGAAAGTAAAGCAAACAACGCCTCCCTTGTGTAACGGGAGGCGGCTCGAACAAAGTGAGTGACGGAGGGATTGTATGCGGAGCGATGTGGGCATCGCTCCCTACTGAGATATTATGCACAATTTAGCACCACTGCAAAACTTAATAGATGAGTTTGAGCGTATGCAGGGTATCGGTCACAAGACTGCCCAGCGTATGGCGTTTTATGTGCTTGGTCTGTCAGACGACGAGGCAAACCGTTTTGCTAAAGCGATAACGGACGCACATACTAAAATCAAGCAGTGTAAAATCTGCTGCGACCTTGCGGACGATGAACTTTGCCCTGTGTGCAAGGACGCCGCAAGGGATAAGAGCGTTATCTGCGTGGTTGAGGACCCGCGCGACGTTGTGGCGATTGAGCGCACTCACGAGTATAACGGCACATACCACGTGCTGCACGGCGCTATATCGCCAATGGATAATATAGGTCCTGACCAGATTCGCATTAAGGAACTTATCGCTCGCCTCGGCGACGGCACGGTTGAGGAAGTTATTATGGCTACCAATCCCACCGTTGAGGGAGAGGCTACGGCTATGTACATCTCACGTCTGCTCAAGCCTATGGGTATCACAGTCAGCCGTCTTGCTTACGGCGTGCCTGTCGGCGCAGACCTTGAGTATGCCGACGAAGTAACTCTTACCCGTGCTATTGAGGGCAGAAGCCTTATATAGTGATGAGTGATGAATTGATGATACTCGCTTCGCTCAGGCAAATATAGCGGACGCAATCGCTTTTAATATAGTCAGGTGAGGGCGGAGCCCTCCAAAAATTCAT
>ONXZ01000196.1 GCA_900321905.1 uncultured Eubacteriales bacterium | reverse complement strand
CATAGTTAATTATGAGTTATGAATTATGAATGATGAATTAATGGCGGGACCCTTGGAGCGGGCGCCTCACCCTTTTGTCACCTGCGGTGACATTTCCCCTCACAGGGGAATCTTCCCGCACCCGATTATAATGCCCGTGCGGCGAGCACCCGAAATTCATCATTTATCATTTATCATTCATCATTAGTTAAAAAAGCCCCTGCGGGCTTTTTAACTAATCTATTTCAACCGATATTTTTGCATCGTTGCGATTTGCAGCGGCGCGCATAACTACACGGATAGCCTTGGCAATTCTGCCTTGCTTGCCGATAACTCTGCCCATATCGCCCTGCGCAACGTGAAGATGGTATACAACCACGCCTTCTTCGTTAGGCTCGTCAACATCGACCGAAACTTCGTTTGGGTTATCAACCAAACCTTTAGTGATGGATATTAACAAATCCTTCAAAGAAAACACCTCCCGTTAAATTTTAGCATCACTGTTTAGTCTGCTAAAATTAGAGAATGCCTTCTTTTTTGAAAATGCTCTTAACGGTTTCAGTTGGCTGAGCGCCGTTAGCAATCCACTTCTTAGCCTTGTCTGCGTCAATCTTGATTTCAGCAGGCTCAGTCATAGTGTTGTATGTTCCGATTTCCTCGATGAAACGACCGTCACGCGGATATCTTGAATCTGCTACTACAACACGGTAAAACGGTGCCTTCTTTGCACCCATTCTGCGAAGTCTGATTTTTACTGCCATTTTTCTTTACCTCCAAGTAATAATTAGCTTCAAGCCTCAAGCCTCAAGCTTCAAGCTCAAGGGTGAGCTTCGCTCACACTCATTATATAAATTGTATGAGCGCAGCGAGTATCCATAAGCCTGTAGCCTGCAGCTTGTAGCTCTGTTTCTATTTAAAATCCAAACGGATTGTTTTGCTGACCTTTGATGTTGCCCATCATTTTCTCTGCCATTTCGGGATTCTGCTGCATAAGGCGGCGCATTTTTTTGCTGACTTTCGGTCCTTTGCTGCCGCCAATCTGCTTCATCATCTTTTGCATCTGTTTAAACTGCGAGAGCAGTTTGTTGACATCTTCAACCTGACGTCCGCAACCTGCCGCAATACGGCGTTTGCGTGACGGGTTAATGATTTCGGGTTTTTCGCGTTCCTCTTTAGTCATAGAGTAGATAATCGCTCTGAAGCGGTCAAACGCGCCCTCGTCAATATCCTCGTCCTTAATCTGCTTGCCGATACCGGGGATAAGTTTGATAGTATCCTTAATTGAGCCCATACGCTCAATCTGTTCAAACTGGTCAAGCAGGTCGTTGAGGTCAAATTTGTTTTTAGAAAGTTTCTTTTCAAGTTCAGCGGCTTTCTTTTCATCAAGCGCCATTTCGGCTTTTTCGATAAACGAAAGCACATCGCCCATACCGAGGATTCTTGAAGCCATACGGCTTGGGTGGAACGTTTCAAGATTATCGAGTTTTTCGCCCATGCCGACAAACTTAATCGGCTTGCCTGTAACGGCTCTGACTGAAAGCGCTGCACCACCGCGTGTGTCGCCGTCAAGTTTTGTAAGAATAACGCCGTCAATACCGAGCGTTTCGTTAAAACTCTTTGCAACGTTAACTGCGTCCTGACCTGTCATTGCGTCGATAACAAGCAGAATTTCGTGCGGATGAACGGTTGCCCTGATATTTGTAAGTTCCTGCATAAGCGCTTCATCAATATGAAGTCGACCTGCAGTATCTATGATAACATAATCGTTGCCGTGGTCTTTGGCGAATTTAATCGCTTCCTCAGCGATATGCACAGGGTCGTCAGTACCCATTTCAAACACGGGTGCGCCGACCTGCTCGCCGACTACCTGCAACTGCTTGATAGCCGCCGGACGATACACGTCGCAGGCTACGAGCAGCGGTCTGTGACCCTCGTTTTTAAGTTTGAGGGCAAGTTTTGCGGAGTGCGTTGTTTTACCGCTACCCTGCAAACCGCACATCATAACTATGGTCGGCGGATGGTTTGCGATTGCAAGCCTTGCCTCGTTGCCGCCCATAAGTTCTGTGAGTTCTTCATTAACTATTTTGATTACCATCTGACCCGGTGTAAGGCTCTCCATTACATCGGCACCGATGGCACGCTCTGTCACTTTTTTAGTGAACTCCTTGGAAACCTTGTAGTTTACGTCTGCTTCAAGCAACGCAAGCCTTACCTCGCGCATAGCCTCCTTAACGTCGGCTTCTGTAAGTTTGCCTTTAGCACGTAGTTTTTTAAAGGAATTTTCAAGGCGTTCGCTGAGTCCTTCAAATGCCATATATTTTTCCTGTAAGTTACTGTTCTTTCAAGTATTCCGCAAGGGATATTATCCTTGCTGCACTGTCGTTAATCTCGCGTGAGAGTGAGTGTTCGAGATTGTACTCGTATACTTCCTCCGCGAGCGACTTAATCTCGTCAAGGCCTTTAGCCATTTCGCCGAATCTCGCGGCTACACCAAGTTTCTTTTCCATATCAAAGAGTTGCGCTTCTGCACGCTTTATAGCGTCGCGCACGCCCTGACGTGTAATGCCCTCGTTTTCAGCAATTTCGGAAAGGGATAAATCCTCGTCATAATAGTACACTAAAAAATCGTGTTGCTTTTGCGTAAGCACTTCGCCGTAAAAATCAAGAAGATATGAAACTTCTAAATTCTTTGCCATTATGACTCCCCTTTCTCATCTTGTGTGTAAAGTAAAACATCTTTACAGCGAAATACATTATACATAAGAAGCGCTGATATGTCAAGAGGTAATTTTGCACAAAAATAAAAAAGAACACCCTGCAAAAACAGGGTGTCCCGAATTACATATAATAATGTTATTATTATGCAACTTCCTTGTGTGCTGCTGCAGCGCGTTCCATTGCAAGTTTGAAATCTCTTGTGTCTGTGAAGATTTCGTTTGTGTAAGGATTCTTCTTCTGCTCTTTAGCACGCTTGATGATTGCTGTGATAACAAGAACGTTAACACCGATTGCTGCGATTGCAACAACGCCCTGTGCTGTCGGGTTAGCGTCAGCAGCAGTAAGTACAAGGTCAGGATTCATTCTGCCTGTTGCGTCAGTTGCGAAGAGAGCTGCGTCCTTGTAAATTGTAGGAAGTGTTGTGAACTTGGAGTGGTTCTGGAAGCTCGGGAATACCTGAGCGAACATGCACCAGAGTGCGAGTGTGTTTGCACGGTTCTGAATCCAGCCGCCCTTGTTCCAGAATGCGTTTGCAAA
>ONXZ01000188.1 GCA_900321905.1 uncultured Eubacteriales bacterium | reverse complement strand
ATATTGAGGTTGACGGCGGCGTTGATTTTTCAACCGTGTCGCTTGCGGCGCAGGCGGGCGCAAATGTTTTTGTTGCAGGCTCCGCCGTGTTTGGCAGCGAAAATCCTAACGACGCTATTGAAACACTTAAAAACAATGCATATTCTGCCAATTTTTAGTATATGAAGAAAAAAAGAGTTAACATTGATAAGGAGCAGAGATTTAAGTTTAAAAAACCTGACAAGGGCGGAAAAAACGACTCTGCAGAAAATAAAACTAAAGACGCCGCGCCTGAAAAGACTGAGCGCATTAAACCGATACGCAGGGCGAAAAACACTCAAAATCTGACAAAGGGTCAGAAGTTTGCAAGGCGACTGCTTGTGTTTGTGTGCTGCGTCGCGCTGATTGCCGTCGGTTACACGGGTATGGACGTTTATATAACCCGCAACGCAAAGGCTGTGCATTATTCGTCCGATACTGACGTTGACACGGGCGCGCTGTCTGATGTCAAGGTCGAGTTTTCAGCCGATATGGCGGAGAGTATTGGTCTTGACGATTCCGTTATGCTGTCTGCAATTATGAACGAAACGCAGAAAAACGGCTTTACCGCCATAGCGTTTGAAGCCAAGCGTGAAAACGGTACCATCGGCTACAAGTCAAATCTGTCGTCAGTAGACTCGTTTTCTGCAATAAGTTTTGCGGCTGAAAAACCTCAGCAGTCGGTGCAGTCAATGCTGTCAAACGACATTTTGCCAGTTGCGGTTATACACTGTTACAAGGATAACGTTGTCCCTGCGCAGGCAAACGGCGAGGCGATTATGGACGGCGCAAATCTTTACAAAGATTCAAGCGGCAACACCTACCTTAAACCGGGCGATTATTCCTATAACTATATCAGGGATATTGTAGCAGAACTCAATTCTTACGGCGTTACCGTATTTGTGCTTGACAGTTGCAATCTGCCTGATGAAATAAGCAAAAAATATGATGACGGTTTTGACGTAATTGCAAAAAGGCTCTACGGCAAAATTGACGCAAACGTCAAGTTTCTTGAGGCGGTCAATGTCACGGTTTCAAAGGACAATCAGGCAAACGACCTCAAAGCAATCAAAAAACTCAAGGGCAACAAGGTTTATGTCATCAAAACCGATTTGAGCAGTTCCAAACTGCGCAAATTAATGCAAAAAAAATCTATCACCACTTACATCATTGACAGTAATTGAGGTTTTTAATTGAAAAAAATATTTTCATCAATACTGCTGTGCCTTGTGATTTCGACCGCGCTCTTGCCGTTTTCGGCGCTTGCGGCGGACAGCGAGGTTCCGCAACTCAAGGCTGTATCGTTCAAAAACGCCACTGTTACCGAGGATTTTTCACCCTCAAAGCATGAGTATTCGCTTGTGCTTGGCAATACGGAAGTCACGCCGACTCTCGATTCCTACGAACTTGAGGGCGACGCCAATCTGTTTGTAAATTACGTTTACGACAATGCCCGCCACCAAACGGGTATCAAGGTGACAGTTGAATACGCAAACGGTACGCTGATATACGATTTTGATTATAAAAATATTGAATATCACAGGGAAAACAGCGATAATTATCTGCGCGAGGTTATGTGCAATCTCGGCGTAGTTTATCCTGAAATCAACAAGGACACGACGGAGTACACAATTTATATTCCGCGTGACCTTACCGTGCTTGAACTTTTTGCCGCAACGCGCGACACAAGCGCATACTGCGAGGTGCCTAACGAGATTTCGCTCACAACCGAGCAGGAACTCGATATTCCGCTTGTGGTTACCGCCTCTAATGGCGAAAAGCGGGTTTACAGTTTTGCTGTGCGCCGCACGGATAAATCAAGCAAAGATTTTGCAAGCGCTATCAAACGGGGCGACACCGAGTCGCTTGTTAAAAACGAGATTTTTTATCAGCGCCCCGAATTTATGATTATCGTTGTCGGCACTGCAGCAGTAGCGCTTATTCTGCTTGTTCTGCTTAAGGTGGGCAAGCGCTATACAATCGAGGTTGACGACAGCGACGAAAACGACTTTTTTGCATAAAGTAAGACGGCGGGGTGACTCTGTCACGCAGCCGCCGATGACAAGGGGGTAAACTGCATATGGAATTTGAATTTGAAGAAATAGTTGAACAAATCCAGAAACATTATGAAAACAGGGAACTCTCTGCGATTAAAGAGATACTCGGCGATATCAACCCGGCCGATATTGCGGCAATACTTGAGGAACTGCCTGAAAACCAGCGGCTGCTGTTCTTCCGCCTGCTGCCTAAAGAGGACGCGGCGGACACCTTCGTAGAACTTGACGGCGACACGCAGGAAGCGCTGATTCACGGCATTTCCGATACCGAACTTCGTGGGGTGCTTGATGAACTCTACCTCGACGACGCCGTTGATATCATTGAGGAAATGCCTGCAACGCTTGTAAAACGTATACTAAAAAATACTGATAAAGAAGCGCGCAGGGCTATCAATATTTTGCTGAAATATCCTGACGACTCCGCAGGCTCAATGATGACGCCTGAGTATGTCGACCTCAAAAAGGATATGACGGTTGAGGACGCTTTCAAGCGTATCCGCCGCACCGGTGTTGATAAAGAAACAGTCTACACCTGCTATGTTACGGACGCGTCGCGCCACCTGCTCGGCGTTACCACTGTCAAGGATTTACTCCTGCACGACTACGACGATATAATTGAGGATTTTATGGAAACTAACGTAATCTACCTCAACACCCACGACGACCAGGAACTTGCGGCGCAGTATTTTGACAAGTATAACTTCCTCGCGCTCCCTGTTGTTGATATGGAAGAACGTCTTGTCGGTATCATCACCATCGACGACGCTCTCGATGTCATTCAGGAGGAGAACACCGAGGATATCCAGAAGATGAACGCTATGCTCCCGACGGAGAAAACGTACCTCAAAACCACCGTGTTTGAAACGTGGAAGAGCCGTTTCCCGTGGCTGCTTTTGCTGATGGTATCGGCAACGTTCACAGGCTCGATTATCACAGGGTTTGAGGATAAACTCGCAACGCTCACAATCCTCACGGCGTTCATACCAATGCTTATGGACACGGGCGGTAACTCGGGCGGTCAGGCAAGCGTTACGGTTA
Source organism: uncultured Eubacteriales bacterium (assembly GCA_900321905.1). Taxonomy (GTDB): domain Bacteria; phylum Bacillota; class Clostridia; order Oscillospirales; family Acutalibacteraceae; genus Eubacterium_R. The sequence goes on along the minus strand of ONXZ01000188.1, from coordinate 337 downwards.
TCCGTGCAATGAGCCTCGGCGAGGTCGGATTCCGCGATTATTTCAGAGTTATCTGGAAGGAAATCAGGGTCGGTCTTTACTGCGGACTCACGCTTGCACTTGTGAATTTTGCAAAGATTTGGCTTGTCGACAGAGTGGCATTTCACAATAACGAAATCACGCTGCTCATCGACCTTGCAATTTGTTTAACGCTCGTTGTCGAGATTGTGTTTGCGAAGTTCATCGGCGCGTCGCTGCCAATGCTCGCAAAGCGTATCGGCTTTGACCCTGCGGTTATGTCGTCGCCGTTTATCACAACGATTGTAGACGCAGTTTCGCTGCTCATTTTCTTTGGAAT
>ONXZ01000053.1:9246-11560 GCA_900321905.1 uncultured Eubacteriales bacterium | reverse complement strand
AAATCACCGCAAGGCTGACGCCTTGGGGTGATTTTTAATACAGTTATAGCGAAAAAGATGCCATTTTCAGGCTGACATTCTTTATGACGGACGCCCCTTCGACTGCTCCTTTATTTTTTTCTTGTGGAAAGCGGATATAAGTGTTATAATTAATTATATTATACACGGAGGGATTGCTATGCCTGAAAAAAAGCGGATTAATATCAACGACGCACCAAAGTGGTTCAGGGCGCTGTATGTTTTGGCGCCGATTGCAGGATTGCTGCTGATTTCGCTGCAACTGGACAACGATTTTTACTTTATCTACAAAACAGGCGAACACATTGTTAAAGAAGGTTTTCCGACAACCGACTTTTTGTCAATGCACTCGTCTATGCATATTATCGCGCAACAGTGGCTCAGTGCGGTTATATACTATTTTATATATTCAAAACTCGGCACAGTCGGCGCAATCGGATTTGTAATGATTTGCTACGGTCTGTTCTGCGTACTGATGCACAAGTTAACGCGGTTAATTACGGACAATCTGTTTATCGCAAGCGTATTCTCGTTTGTAGCGGACGTTCTTGCAGCGCCGATGTTTGAAAAGACCCGTCCACAAGCAATAACAATGCTCCTGATACTGCTTGCGCTTTATCTGCTGGAAAGTTTTGTGAAAAAAGGCAGAATTATTTACCTTTGCGGACTACCGCTGATTTCGCTGGCGCTGATTAACCTGCACGCAGCAATGTGGGCAATGTTGTTTGTGTTTGCCGCACCGTACGGCGTAGCGGCAATTCCGTTTAAGTTCAAAAAAATTAAGCAGGAGCCGTGCTGTAGTTTTGTCAAACTCGCAGTTTGCGGAATAATCTGCTTTGCCGTTGGTTTTATTAACCCATACGGTTTTGAAGCAATGAAGTATATCACTACCTCCTTCGGCTCTAAGGAAATAAACAAACTTGTAATTGAAATGCAAAGCACATCGCTTGCCGACGCATGGGGAATTGTGCTTTTTGGCGTGCTTGCCGCATTTGTCTGCGCAGCAATATTTGCTAAGAAAAAGGCATTTACCACTCGTTTTGTACTGCTTTTTGCTGGCACAACACTGATGGCTCTGATGAACGCAAAGTCCATTGCTTACTTTATCGTTGGAGGTATTCCCGCGTTTGCATATATGTTCAAGGACGCAAAGATAATGCTGAGCGTTGACGAGCGCAAGCGAAATAATAAGGAAAAGAAAAAACTTACTGCGCTGATAATTATGTTTGTTGTTATGATTGGCGTACTTGCAGGCACGGTTATTCACCAGGCGAACAACACAGAAACGGCTGAAAACCAGGCTGACGCCGAATACAAAGCACTTGACAAAATCATTGAGATACTTGACAAAGAGGACAAAGACGACGTTGTCCTGTTCGCAAGTTTTAATCAGGGACAGTATCTTGAATTCAACGGGTATCATCCGTATATCGACGGCAGAGCCGAGCTGTTTTTGAAGAAAAATAACGGAGAATTTGACTATCTCAAGGAGTACAACGATATACGTGGCGGACGTCTGTACTACAAGGATTTTGTTGACAAATACCACTTTACATATCTGATTGTAGACGACACGCCGGGTTACCTGTCAACATCACTTGAACACGATGACGACTACGAACTTGTATACGATTCTGAATACGCACAGTTATTCAGACTTAAGGACGCAAAACAATGATTGATAAAATAAAGCAACTGTTGAATAAATACAAAGAGTTAATCACCTATGTGATTTTCGGTGCGCTCGCAACATTGGTCAACTGGGCAGCATACACAATAAGCACAAAGGTTATGACGCCTGCAACGCCGACAGGACTCAGCGAGTTCCAACTCGGTGTATGCAACGCTATTGCATGGACAGCAGGCGTGCTGTTTGCGTTTGTTACAAATAAATTATGGGTGTTTGAAAGCAAGAGCCGTGAGCCAAAAGTTGTGGCAAAAGAGTTTGTGTCTTTTGTTGCGGCAAGGGGCGTTACGGGCGTTATGGAAACCGTGTGTCCTTCTCTGCTTGTTAAAATCGGTCTGAGCCAAACACTTTTCGGAATAGAAGGTGCTGTTGCCAAACTGCTCGTATCTGTTGTAGTTGTAATACTTAACTACGTGTTCAGCAAACTAATTGTGTTCCGCAAGAAAAAGGACGGCGAATAGTCGGGATTGTTAAAACAATCACAATACGTCGCAAATATTTTGTATAAAGTGTAAAATTTACATTTTTTTCTTGATTATTAGTGATAAACAGTATAAAATATATACTGCAATTAATTAAATTTATGGAGGTACAATCCAATGGTAAAAG
>ONXZ01000053.1:0-9205 GCA_900321905.1 uncultured Eubacteriales bacterium | reverse complement strand
TACAATCCAATGGTAAAAGTTGCTATTAATGGTTTCGGCCGTATCGGTCGTCTCGCATTCCGTCAGATGTTCGACGCAGAGGGTTATGAAGTAGTTGCTATCAACGACCTTACAGATCCTAAGATGCTCGCTCACCTTCTCAAGTATGATACTGCTCAGAGAGGTTATGCAGGTGTTATCGGTGAAGGTAAGCACACTGTTGAGGCTACTGAGAACTCAATCGTCGTTGACGGTAAAGAAATCACAATTTACGCTAAGCCAAACGCTGCTGAACTTCCTTGGGGCGAACTTGACGTAGACGTTGTACTTGAGTGCACAGGTTTCTACTGCTCAAAAGATAAGGCACAGGCTCACATTGATGCCGGTGCAAAGAAAGTTGTTATCTCTGCTCCTGCAGGCAACGACCTTCCTACTATCGTTTACAACGTAAACCACACAGAACTTACAGCAGATGACAAAATCATCTCTGCTGCATCATGCACAACAAACTGCCTTGCTCCTATGGCAAAGGCTCTCAACGACTTCGCTGAGATTCAGAGCGGTATTATGTGCACAATCCACGCTTACACAGGCGACCAGATGATTCTTGACGGTCCTCACAGAAAGGGCGACCTCAGAAGAGCAAGAGCCGGCGCTGCTAACATCGTACCTAACTCAACAGGTGCTGCAAAGGCAATCGGTCTTGTTATTCCTGAACTCAACGGCAAACTCATCGGTGCTGCACAGAGAGTTCCTACTCCAACAGGTTCAACAACAATCCTCACAGCAGTTGTTAAGGGCGACAATGTTACTGTTGACGCTATCAACGACGCTATGAAGGCTGCTTCAAACGAGAGCTTCGGTTACAACACTGACCCAATCGTTTCAATGGATATCGTTGGTATGAGATACGGCTCACTCTTTGACGCTACTCAGACAATGGTTCTTCCTATCGGCGACGGCAAGTACGAAGTTCAGGTTGTTTCTTGGTATGATAACGAGAACAGCTACACATCACAGATGGTTAGAACAATCAAGTACTTCGCAGAACTTGGCTAAACCATTATTAAACAAAACAAAAAGCAATCGCTTCGGCGGTTGCTTTTTTTGTGCTTCGGGCTGCAGGCTGCAAGCTACAGGCTTAAGGTAGCAGAGGTAGCGGACAAAAACAGTAATTTTCTATAGAAAAACATAATATAAAAAAATACCATATTTAATCGCTACCCTCGCTACCGCAAGACTCAAGGGAATAGACTCAAGACTCAAGGGGGTAGGTGAGCTCCGCTCACACTCGATTATAAAATGCTGTGCGCAACACCCGACACCTTGAGTCTTACGTGCGAAGCACGTTCCTTATGAGCGAAGCGAATTCCTTGAGCCTGTACCCGCAATATAATCGGAGCGATGTGCCCTTGGAGTCACCTGCGGTGACATTTTTGCTAGCGCAGACGCTCCCCTCTGTCACTTCGTGACATCTCCCCGTTAATCGGGGAGTACCTCACAGGGGAATCTCATCGCTCCCTACAAATCACTTTTACATCCTGCACTTTGCAGGAAAAAGTTTGATAAATGCGTTAAGATCGCCGTGCTGTATCTCGGCTTCTGTTTTGAATTCCATATAGCAGGAGTATGTAGCCTCGACATCTGACAGCGCCCGGTGGGCGCTTTTATTAATTATGCCGAATTTTGCCGTCATGTCGCCGAGACGGTGGTGCGGCATATCAGGGTACAGTTTCTTTGCCATACGCAGAATGTCGATAAAATCGTTAGTCATATACTCGCCGAGGTGGTTGTAAATGCTGTCATACAGGAAGTTAACGTCAAAGTTCACGTTGTAACCCATTATGACGCTGTCACCGAGGAAGTCAAAAAATTCCTCAAGCACCTGCGGTGTAGGCGGTGCGGCGTCGAGCATTTCGTTTGTAATGCCCGTGAGATTTGTGATAAACGGCGAAACATAGTCGCCGAGTTCGTTAACCGCAGGCTGCAAGAGCGACGCAAAACTGTCAACCGCCTCACCGTTTTCGTACATAATCGCACCGATTTCAATAATTCCGTCATAACCGGGTGCAAGTCCCGTTGTTTCAATATCAACAACGCAGAAGTCCTGCGGAAAACCCACAAGACTTCTGCCCTTAAATTCTCTTGTATTACCGTATGTCATAGATTAAAGTTGGTCTGCGATTGAATAGATAAGGTCTTTTGTTTTGTCCCAGCCGAGGCAAGGGTCGGTGATTGACTTGCCGTAGACGCCGTCCTCAACCTTCTGGCAGCCGTCCTCAATGTAAGACTCAATCATAAAGCCTTTGACCATCTTTTTGATATCATCATTGTGGCTCATTGAGTAAAGCACATCGTTTGCAATACGAATCTGCTCAAGGTAATTTTTGCCTGAGTTTGAGTGGTTAGTGTCAACAATAACAGCAGGGTTTTCATAACCGCCGTTGCAGTACATATCATAGAGAATACGCAAATCCTCATAGTGATAATTCTGGTGGTTTATACCGTGCTTTGTAACGCTTCCGCGCAAAACAGCGTGCGCCATATCGTTGCCGCCGCTCTCAACTTCCCAGCCTCTGTAAAGGAAGGTGTGGCCGCTCTGCGCCGCTTTGATTGCGTTGAGCATAATTGAAAAGTCGCCGCTGGTCGGATTTTTCATACCTACGGGGATAGTCAGCGAACTCGACACAAGGCGATGCTCCTGATTTTCAACCGAGCGCGCGCCGACTGCAACGTACGAAATAATGTCTGAAAGGTATCTGTGATTTTCAGGATAAAGCATTTCGTCAGCGCAAGTGAGACCGGTCTGCTCAATGGCGTCTGCGTGAAGTTGACGAATAGCGACAATTCCTTCAAGCATATCAGGCTTTTTGTCAGGGTCCGGTTGGTGGAGCATACCCTTGTAGCCTGCGCCTGTCGTCCTCGGCTTACCTGTGTAGATACGCGGAATAATCATAAGTTTGTCGCGGACTTCCTTTTCAACCTCCGCAAGACGGTTGATGTAGTCAAGCACGCTGTCGGCTCTGTCAGCAGAGCAAGGGCCGATTACAAGTACAAACTTATCGCTCTCACCCCTGAAAATACGGGCGATTTCCTCATCGCGCTGTTCCTTAGCCGCAACTGCTTTTTCCGACAGCGGATACTGCTCCTTGACCTCTTTCGGCACAGGGAGTTTGCGTTTGAACTGTTCTTTTGGCATATTGTCCATAGTTTCTACCTCTTTTACAGTTTGTTGATATGTATAATAACATTATTTTATATATTAGTCAAATAAAAAATGCAATGCCCTTTGCATTGCATTTTAATACTTAATTTACCAACCGATTCTTACAATCTCGATTGTGCATGCGCCGCAACCAAGACGGAAGCAAGCCGCGTGTCCTTCCGGTGTGAATACGTCAACCTTACCTACTGAGGAAAGTCCTCCGCCGCCACGGTCAACAACTGTGTATTCAATACCGTTGAGTTTGATTACAGAACCCATAGGAAGCCAGTTAAGCGCAACATAGTGTGGGTCAGGCATATTGTAATATACTCTCTTGCCGCTTGCTGTAACGCCTGTTTCAACGCCGCAGCACTGTGCGCACATGCAGTAACGTGTGTAACTGCCTTCGATAACCTGACCGACTGAAACGCCGTTGTAAGACTTAACGCCGTTAGGTTTAACACTGCTGGACGACTTCTTTGAAGTCTTGCTTGATTTGCTTGACTTTGCTGATGTTGAAGAAGACGAGGTATTTGGCATAAGAACTACAGGCTTTGTGCCGACTTTTACGACCTCGGCAGTAGCCTTTGACTTAACAACCTCTTTGAGCGCTGTCTTTTTGGTAGCCTTGCCGTTGACATACTTAACTTCATATGTTACGTCTTTGCTGCCGTTTTTGCCCTCGGTGATTACCTCGGTTTTGCCTTCGTCAAGTTCGCTGTCTTCTTTTTCAACAGTCTTAAACTTAATTTTTTCATTTCTTGTTTCTGTAAGGTAAACTACTTTGAAAAGTTTAACCGTCATGCCTGCTTTAAGGTTTGTGTCAAGCGCAGGCTCTGTATAGTCATACTTAGTAAGTTTTTCGCCTGCAAGTTCGACTAACTCTCTTACGGTGCCGCTTGTTTTAGCATACTTTACAGATTCGTTGCCGATTGTGAGTGTTACGGACGGTGCGTCTTTGATTTCGATAACCATACCGTCTTTAACGAGGTCGCTGAACTTGTAGTTTGTAGCAGTCTCGTCAGTAACAGTAAGACCGATTTCTTTAATTGCTTCACCGACAGTCGGTGCGTAAACATCGTATGTCTGCACTTTGCCGTCAAACTTAACGTTAACGGTGTTAAGGCGTTTAATCACGATTGTGCCGCCCTCGCCGCCTGCAAATGCAGTGATGTCCATTTTATCATCTGAGGCAAGTGTAATGCCTGCTGTTTTTAAAACTTCGATAGGTTCCTTCGCTGTCGTTGCAATTGTTGTTTTAGCGCCACCGTCAACTATTGTTACATTATATTTACCGAATGAATCAGCAAATACTGTGCTTGTAAACACTGCAATAACGACTAATGTTGCAATTGCTGTTGCGATAAGTTTTTTTGTTCTTGACTTAACCGCAACGTTACTTGGCTTTTTCATTTCTATCTCCTTTACTTTCGGACGACTGATTACCGCATGTCGCCCAATGCGCCGCCATTATAGCACAAATAACTAACTTGTCAATTTATTATATGATTAGTTTTTGTGCAATATGTATATGTTGCCCAATTAAATTTGTGCTAATTCACCAACAGTCAACTAAATGTTGTGGTTTTACGCGCTACATTGCTAAAGCGCTAAAGTGAAATTTTGTTAAAATATTAAAAATAGCCTACAAACAAATGCGGTTTTGTAACCTTTTTTTAAGTTTTTTTTGCTAAAATACAACATCTTGTTAACCCATTTGAACATTGCCGCACCCATTTCAAGATGTAGGAGAGTTATGAATTTTTACACTTTTTGCATTATGTAAACCCCAAAACACACCTTCAGTTACATATATATGATATAATTTATATATTATAATTAATAATTGACAAAAGTTTCAATTGCTTATATAATATATGAGCGATGTCTCAGTAGCTCAGTTGGATAGAGCGTTCGCCTCCTAAGCGAAAGGTCGGGGGTTCGACTCCCTTCTGGGACGCCAAAAAGAACACACCCTTGCGGTGTGTTCTTTTTGATTGCAAAACTGTTATAAAATTGCTTTTACTGCTAATACTATTATTACTAAATACAAAGGTGGTAATATTATGCAGGAATATGTAGGAAAAGACGGCGACACAGTTAAACTCCTTCGCGAGTGTGACGCAGGTATTAAAATGGGCGTTGATTCGATTAACGAAGTGATAAACAGCGTTAAAAACCCCGACTTTAAAATGCTGCTTTCTGACTGCCGCGCACAGCACGAAAAACTTGGTGCGGAAGTTGGCGAACTGCTTGACCTTCACTCTGACGAGGGCAAAAATCCAAATCCGATGGCAAAGGGTATGAGTTGGGTCAAGACTAACGCAAAACTTATGACTGACCCGAGCGACTCCACAATTGCCGACCTTATGACGGACGGCTGCAATATGGGAGTTAAGTCGCTGTCGCGCTATTTTAACCAGTACAAGAGCGCCGACAGCAAGTCGCGCGATATCTGCGAAAGGCTTGTTAAGTCGGAACTTGACCTCACAAATGACATCAGACAATATCTTTAACTTAATGGGAGGGTTAAATCCTCCCTACTTTTTTATTTTTTTGTTGAAAAATTTTATTACATTATATATAATAGTATTGTTAATGTTTAAGGAGGACAAAAAAATGAGCATTAAAATCGGTATTTTAGGTTACGGCAATCTTGGCAAAGGCGTTGAAGCGGCTATCAAAAAGAACGACGACATGGAACTTGTTGCCGTTTACACAAGGCGCGCGCCTGAATCGCTTACTGTTGCAAGCGGCGCAGCAGTAAAAAGCGTCAGCGTGCTCGAGGACGGCAAGGAAGATATTGACGTGCTTATCATCTGCGGCGGCAGCGCAACGGACTTGCCGGAGATGACTCCAAAATTTGCTGCAATGTATAATGTAATTGATTCGTTTGACACGCACGCAAATATTCCTGTGCATTTTGCAAACGTTGACAAAGCGGCTAAGGCCGCCGGCAAAATCGGCATTATTTCCTGCGGCTGGGACCCGGGTATGTTCTCAATCAACAGACTTTATTCGACCTGTGTTTTGCCCGACGGCAAGGATTACACTTTCTGGGGCAAGGGCGTTAGTCAGGGTCACAGCGACGCTGTAAGACGTATTGACGGCGTTGTTGACTGCCGTCAGTACACAATCCCTGTGCCTGCTGCGCTCGACAAGGTAAGAAGCGGCGCAGACCCGGAACTCACCACGCGTGAAAAGCACACAAGAGAGTGCTTTGTTGTTGCTGAGGAGGGCGCTGACCTTGCACGCATTGAAAAGGAAATTGTGACAATGCCTAACTACTTTGCGGACTACGATACAACCGTTCACTTTATCACAGCAGAGGAAATGGCTCGCGACCACAGCGGACTTCCGCACGGCGGCTCTGTAATCTATTCAGGCACAACGAGCGAAGGCACAAAGCACGTTATTGAATACAGCCTCAGCCTCGACTCAAATCCTGAGTTCACAGGCTCGGTAATCGTTGCATACGCAAGAGCGTCCTACAAACTCAACAAAGAGGGTCAGAGCGGTGCAAAGACTGTGTTTGACATCGCACCTGCTTATCTTTCTGCAAAATCAGGCGACGAACTCCGCGCACATTATCTGTAAGCAATGTAAAAATGTAGGGAGCGTCTTCCGACGCTCCCTTAATATTTATTAGAGGGTGAAATTTATGAAAAAAGTATTATCCGTTTTACTCGCAATAACAATGCTGTTCACCACTATGGCGGCGGTGAGCACGGAGGCGTTTGCCGCTGTGCCTAAAACGAGCATTACAAAACTTGCACCGTACAAAAGACAGATTAAAGTTTTTGTTAAAAAGAACAGCAAAGTATCAGGCTATCAGATTAAATACTCCACAAACAAGAAGTTCAAGAGCGCAAAGACAAAAACGCTCAAAGGCTCGTCAAAAACTATGGCGCGCCTGATGAAACTCGGCCACAAAAAGACATACTACTTCAAAGTGCGCACATATAAAAAGAGCGGCAAAAAAACAAAATATTCCAAGTGGTCAAAGGTCAAAAAGACTACCACCAACAACAAAATGGACGAGCGTTATAACAAATTGATTAAAGAAATTTACAACGCTGCAAAGAGCGGCAAGGCTACTGACTAGGCAAGCGCAAAGAAAAATCTTTCTAAAAACGCCTTTGATTTTTTCTGTGCTTGGAACTCATATGACGTCGGCGCATATACACGCTATAACGAACTGACGTACGGATTTACGGATTTAGATAGCAACGGTATTGATGAATTAATACTCGGTGATGATTACGGTGTATACGGTATTTTCACCGTAAGCGCCGGTAAACTTTGCTTTGTTTACGGTCAATATGGCAGAATGATTATTACAGTTTACGGAAAGACGGTTTACACCTATTTCCACGGCGGGTATAATGTGTGGCAGCATCAGTTTGACAAACTGCCTAAAGACAAAACAAAACTCACAAAATACAGCAAATATTATTATGATGACGGAATCTATACAGATGATAACGGCAAGATTGTTCCCACCGCCACAGTTGACAACTATTTGGCAAATATCAAAAAAGGCGCACAACCGAAGTACAAATTTGTAAAAGATTTATTAAAATAAAAAAGGCTGGTTTCCATGCCCGCTCACGGAGCGCTGTGGTCAGCGCTCCCTACAATGATAAAAAACGCTTCCCGATTTGGGAAGCGTTTTGTTGTTATATTAGTCCTCAATAGGCTTGTCAAGCGGTGTGGTGCAGCCCGGTGCGCCGTGGCACTTTTTGTACTTTTTACCGCTGCCGCACGGACATGGGTCGTTTGGACCGATTTTCTTTTCCTTGCGGACTGTAACCTGCTTAGCGTTTGACTCGGTTTCGCTTGAAGATGTAGCAGTAACTCTTGCAACCGCCCTTCTCTGAACGTCAGCCTTATGGCGAGGCATAAGGGTGAGCATCATCTTTGCCGTATCCTCGCGAATCATAGCAGTCATTTCTTCAAACATATCATATGATTCCATACGATAAGCAACAACCGGGTCGCGCTGTGCGTAAGAACGAAGGTGGATACCTCTCTTGAGATCCTCCATAGCGTCGATGTGGTCCATCCAGTAAGTATCAACATTTCTAAGGAGAATCATACGCTCGAACTCGCCAAACATATCGTCGCCGAGAATCTTCTTCTTTTCGTCAAGGCGTTCTCTGCCTCTGTTCTGGAGAAGTTCAATAACATCAACAGGGTTGAGGTCCTCAACATCTTTGAAGTCGTCATCATCGCAGATAAGCCATGACTTATATTTTTCGCGCAGGCCGTCAACGTTCCAGTCGTCCTTAGTTTCGCCTGACAGGTAGTTGTTAACATTCTCCTCAATATTCTGGTCGAGCATTTTGAGGATAGTTTCTGTAAGGTCAAGTCCCTCAAGAACCTGGTCACGCTGCGTGTAGATAAGTTCACGCATACGGTTCATAACGTCATCGTACTGCAGGGTATTCTTACGGATACCGAAGTTTCTGCCCTCAACCTTCTTCTGTGAAGATTCAACAGTCTTTGAGATGAACTTTGACTCGATTGGCATATCCTCATCATCAGTGAGTTTTGCCATCATAAGTTGCATTCTGTCGCCGCCGAACAGACGCATAAGGTCGTCCTCGCAGGACAGATAGAACTGGCTTGCGCCCGGGTCGCCCTGACGACCTGCACGTCCGCGCAACTGGTTGTCGATACGGCGTGCGTCGTGACGCTCTGTACCGAGAATGAACAGACCGCCTGCTTCGCGAACTTTGTCAGCCTCTTCTTTAATTTCTTCTTTATACTTTGCTTCGAGTTCAATGAACTTCTGGCGAGCCTTGAGGATATCTTCATCGTCAGTTTCGGCAAAGCCTGTAGCCTCGTCAATCTGCTCGTTTGTGAATGACATCTTCTTGAGGTCTGCCTTTGCAAGGAACTCTGCGTTACCGCCGAGCATAATATCGGTACCACGGCCAGCCATGTTAGTAGCGATTGTTACGGCGCCGAACTTACCTGCCTGCGCGATGATAGCAGCCTCGCGCTCATGGTTCTTTG
>ONXZ01000141.1 GCA_900321905.1 uncultured Eubacteriales bacterium | reverse complement strand
TTGGAGAGTTTGCGGTCGAGCTGGAGCTCCATGTTGCCGGTGCCCTTGAATTCTTCGAAGATGACGTCGTCCATCTTGGAGCCGGTCTCGGTGAGGGCTGTGGCGATGATGGTGAGCGATCCGCCGTTCTCGATCTTGCGGGCAGCGCCGAAGAAGCGTTTGGGTTTCTGGAGGGCGTTGGCCTCGACGCCGCCGGAGAGGACTTTGCCGCTGGCGGGTTGGACGGTATTATAGGCACGCGCGAGGCGGGTGATGGAGTCGAGGACTATCATCACGTCGTGGCCGCACTCGGTGAGGCGCTTGGCTTTTTCGAGGACGATGTTGGCGATGCGGACGTGGCGGTCGGCGGGTTCGTCGAAGGTGGAGGCTATGACCTCGGCCTTGACGGAGCGCTGCATGTCGGTGACCTCCTCGGGGCGCTCGTCGATGAGGAGCACCATAAGATAGACCTCGGGGTGGTTGAAGGCGATGGCGTTGGCCACTTCCTTGAGGAGGGTGGTCTTACCGGTCTTGGGCTGGGCGACGATGAGGCCGCGCTGGCCCTTGCCTATGGGGGTGAAGAGGTCGATGATGCGGGTGGAGAGGGTCTCCTGCGGGTGCCCTGTGAGTTTGAATTTCTCGCCCGTTACTTCAACTTTGTTGCCTTTTTGCTCAAATGCAAACGGCATACCTGTTACATCATAAGCAGGCTTTTCAGCGCTCTGCAGAATAAACTGGTCAAACGCAATTTCGAAATTGCTCTTTAGTCCCGGTGTCTTTTTCTTTGTATGGAACGAAATTGTCAGCACACACTCTTTGCCCTCCGGCAGGGCAGTGAGGTCGTAAGGCACTTCAATAATCTGCTCCTGCAAAGGTGAGAGTGCAAATTTTTCAAGTTCGCCGGACTGAATTTCGTCGCCTTCGCACTCAATCTTCCACTTGCACTTGTAACTTGACACGTCGGTAAACAGGAAACGTGAGCGAACTTTGAAGCGACCTGCGCCGAGGTCTGATTCAGTTGTAACAATCGGCTGATAAACGTGCTTAACCTCCCAGAACTGCGGGTGTGGCACGCGGTTAGCCGCAATAACGCCGTTAGCGCAGAAGTAGGTGTTAGAGCCTGTCATGGCCGTGGTGTTCATAGTCGAGTACCAGTGTTTTGGCTCGTCCTTTTCAAAGTCTGTGCCGTACAGCCAGTTGTCGCCTCCGTTTTCGTCAACGGCGTGGATAGCCTGGTCAACCCAGTCCCAAATGAAGCCGCCGCACATATTGTCGTACTTTTCAAAGTCGTCCATATATTCCTGGAAGTTGCCGAGCGAATTCTCCATACTGTGTGCGTATTCGCAGAGCATTACAGGTTTTGTGTACATATCTGCTGCAATCGGCTTTGAGTCGGCGGCAAGTTGGTTTGCAATATTGTCGTAAAGCGAAATTGTAATTGCCTCTTTTTCGCCGAGTTTGCGCATAGTTTCCTCATCAGGATACATACGCGATATAACGTCGCTCTTTTCAAACGTAAAGTCGCCTTCGTAGTGGAACTGCCTTGTGTCGTCAAGTCGGAGTGCGGCTTCTTTCATTTTCATAAAGTTGTCGCCGTCGCCAGCCTCGTTGCCGAGCGACCACATAAAGATACACGGATTGTTCCTGTCGCGCAGTACCATACGCTCCATCTTGTCAACAGCCATTTCGGTCCACAGCGGATTTGAACCCGGCACGCCTTTGCGGCGCACGCCGTGCGATTCAAGGTCGCACTCGTCCATAACGTAAAAACCGTAGCGGTTGCAGAGTTCGTAAAAATACGGGTCATCAGGGTAGTGCGATGTGCGGATTGCGTTGATGTTGCACTGCTTCATCAAATCTAAATCCTGAGTATAGCGTTCTTTCGGCACAGCCCAGCCGTGGTCAGGGTCAAAGTCGTGACGGTTAGTGCCGCGAAGCATAAGCGGCATACCGTTAAATAGAATTTTCTCGCCAACGATTTCGACTTTCTTAAAGCCGATGTCGTAAACCTTGACAGCCACAACCTCGCCGTCAACCGTAACAGTCATAACGAGTTTGTAAACACTGGGAGTTTCGGCAGACCATTTGCGCGGATTCTTAATATGCTCGCTGATGTTGATAACAGTTGTGTCGTCGCTTTTAACAAGCATTGATTCGCTGCCGAGTTCGGTTTCTCTGTCCGTGTCGGAGATAATCGAAGCACTTACAGTCGCTTCAACAGTTTTGTCTGTATAGTTTTTGATATAGGTGTCAAGCGAAAGGTCAGAGTCTTTGTATTCCTCGTCAAGGTCGGTCTTAACGTAAAAGTCACGCAGGCAAACCTTTGACTCTGCAAAAATATAAACCTCTCTGTAAATACCTGACAGCCACCACATATCCTGGTCCTCAAGATAACTTGAAGCAGCGTAGCGGTAAACCTTTGCGCTGACAGTGTTTTCGCCCTCGCGCAGATAGTATGTAATGTCAAATTCGTGCGGCGTCATTGAGCCTGTGCTGTATCCTACATACTCGCCGTTAACCCACACTTCAAGCGCTGCCTTGCAGGCGCCGAAGTGCAAAAATACTTCTCTGCCGTCAAAACTTTCGGGCACGGTAAAGGTGCGGCGGTAAAAGCCGATTTCCTGCATTGAACGGTCAATTTTCGGTATCTGACCTTTTGCGCGGCTGAGTGCGCGGGGGAAGGTGCTCGCATAGTAGTACGGCACGCTGTAACCCTCTGTCTGCCATACTGACGGAACGTTGATTTCGTCCCACGACGACACGTCAAATTCGTATTTCTCAAATCCTTCAGGCTGATTGTCAAGCCCTCTCTGCCAAAAGAATTTCCAGTTGCCGCTCAGGCTCATTTTGTACTTTGAATCCTCACCCGAAAGCGCTTCGTCACGGCTGTCAAACGGCATTGCGATTGCGTGGCAGTCCTCTTTGTTGACTTTAAACTTTTTCGGGTCCTCCCAAATGTACTTGAATTTCATAATTTTACTCCTTAATTCATAGTTAATATTATTATAATTTAAAACATATTTAATGTCAATACGTCACAAGGCGGTTGACGGCTGATAAAAAAAGTTTAAAAAAGTTCTTGACTTTTACTGACCTTTGTGTTATAACAATATCGAAGGGCAAAGAAAGTCAAAGTTAAATTTGACCTTGACCTTTAATAAATCACAGAAAAGAGGCACACTATCAAATGAAAATGAGCGATATAATTGCTGATGTGATTATGGATATGTTTGACGAGGGCGAGTCGAGCATACAGATTCAGCGCAACGATTTGGCAAACCGCCTTGGCTGCGTGCCCAGCCAGATAAATTATGTTATAACTTCGCGCTTCACTCCTGAAGCAGGATACAGAATTGAAAGCCGCAGGGGTGGCGGAGGATACATTCTTATCACTCGCGCGGATACAAAGGACAACGCAATTATGGCGCTGATTAACAGTATCGGTACTTCGATTGACGAGCGTACAGCGAAGGCACATATTTACAATCTTAATTATCAAAAAATGATTGACGACAGGAGCGCAAGGCTGATGATGTCGGTTATTCCCGACAGTAACTTCAAGGGTTTTGACCGCGACACGGCAAGCAAAATCAGAGCAGATTTGCTCAAACAAATGCTCCTTGCCTACATTGACTGACAAAGTTTGTAAGTTTTAAAAACTATAATAACTATGGAGGTAACTACTATGAAATGCACACATTGCAATCAAAGGGAAGCAAATACACATATCAAAAAAATAATCAACGGCAAGCGTGAGGAAATGCACCTCTGCTCAGAGTGCGCCAGAGAACTCGGCGTAATGAACGACTTTAGTTTTGAGCCGTTTCATATGGATTCATTCTTCGGCAATCTGCTTGGCGCAGGCGCTGCGGCGCTGAACTCGCTTGCGGGTATTGACCGCTGCACCTACTGCGGCTCATCGTTTAACGATGTAGTAAATTCAGGTCAGGTTGGCTGCGCTCATTGCTACGACAAGTTTGAGGATATGCTCGCGCCGAGTATTGAAAAACTGCACGGCAGAGCAAAGCACGTCGGCAAAAGCGTAACCTATACTGAGGAAAAAGATCCGGAGCCAAAGGCTGAGGAAACCCAACCAAAGAGCGAACTTGAGTCGCTCAAGGCGGAACTTAAAAAAGCAGTGCAGGAACAGCGTTTTGAGGACGCCGCTGTGCTGAGAGATAAAATCAAAGAAATCGGGGAGGCGTAAAAATGAGCAGATGGTACGAAAACGAAGGCAAAAATTCAGACGTAGTTCTGTTTTCAAGAATACGCCTTGCGCGCAATCTCGCTGATTCGCCGTTCCCGTCGCGTATGAGCGACGACATCAGAAAAAGCGTCACTAAAAAACTCTACGCAACGCTTAAAAGTTCGCGTTTTGCAAACGAGTTTGAACTCATAAACCTTGCAGACTGCACAAGCGAAAAGGCTATCATTTTGACGCGGCGGCGGTATAATGGCGAAAAAGATCATTTTCAGGAAGGTGTTCGTCATGGATTTTGAAAAACTCGCTCCAGCTTCTCCCGAAGCCGTTGAACTTCGCCGCGATCTGCACCGTCATCCCGAACTGAGCGGCAAAGAAGACCGCACTGCCGGCCTTGTCGCCGCGTGGCTGGAAGGCCGTGGGCTGAAGGTGTTCCGCGCGCCGGGAACGGGGCGCAGCCTGATCGGCGTGCTCGAC
>ONXZ01000056.1 GCA_900321905.1 uncultured Eubacteriales bacterium | reverse complement strand
AAATAAGAGAGAGTAATCAGGACGCTTACGCTGTAGGCGAACTGCCGGACGAGGTTGCATGGGCAGTTGTTTGCGACGGTATGGGCGGTCACGCAGGCGGCGACTTTGCCTCCAAACTTGCGGTTAAAGTTATTAGCGAAAAGATTACGTCTTGCTACAACTCAAAAATGCGTGACTCGTCAATTAAAAACCTGCTCGACTCTGCAATCACTGCTGCTAACATTGAGGTTTACGATACTGCAGATTCGCACAGCGAGTACTACGGTATGGGTACAACCGTTGTTTGCGCTGTTGTCAGAAACGGCGAGGCTATCATTGCTCATGTTGGCGACAGTAGAGCGTACATTGCCTCCGGCGACAGTATTAGTCAGTTGACTACTGACCATTCTGTTGTGCAGGACCTCATAGATATGGGCAAGATTACCGAGAGTGAAGCCGAACATCATCCTAATAAAAACCTTATCACCCGTGCAGTCGGTATTGATAAAGTTATTGAGATTGATTTTGCTCAGGCAGAACTCGGCGACGGCGATACTTTAATTCTTTGCACAGACGGTCTGTCAAACTATGTTTCAAACGACGAACTGCTTGAAGATATAAAAGATAATCAGTATTATGCTTTTGCGGACAGACTTGTTAAAAGAGCGAACAAAAACGGCGGCGGTGACAACATCACCGTTGTGGCTATACAAACTAATATTGGAGAGTAAGTTATATGGATAACTATGTTGGAAAAAGGCTCGACGGCAGATATGAAGTTCAAGAGATAATCGGCGTTGGCGGAATGTCTGTTGTTTACAGGGCTTACGATAATGTTGACGACCGCATTGTTGCGGTTAAAATCCTCAAAGATGAATTTGCTGCAAATGAGGAATTCAAGAGAAGATTCAAAAACGAATCTAAGGCTATTGCACTTTTGTCGCACCCAAATATCGTTAAGGTATATGACGTTAATTTTGGCGAAAAACTGCAGTATATAGTTATGGAATATATTGACGGTATCACGCTTAAAGAATACATTAACAAACAGGGCGCTATTACCTGGAACGACGCACTGTTCTTTATGACTCAGATTTTAAAGGCAGTTCAGCACGCTCACGACAAAGGCATTGTTCACAGGGATATCAAACCGCAGAATATTATTCTTCTTTCAAACGGCGAAATCAAGGTTACCGACTTTGGCATTGCGCGTTTTTCACGAAGTGATACAAAAACACTTACTGAGCAGGCAATCGGTTCCGTTCATTACATTGCGCCGGAACAGGCGAAAGGCGAGTCAACCGACGAGAGAGCAGACGTTTATTCTCTTGGCGTTGTACTTTATGAAATGCTTGCCGGCACTGTTCCGTTTGAGGCAGACAGCGCTGTGTCTGTTGCGCTTATGCAAGTTCAGGCAGACGCAAAACGCCTTACAGAAGTTAACCCGGATATTCCGCTCGGTCTTGAGCAAATCTGCGTTCACGCTATGCAAAAGGACGCTCTTGACAGATATCAGACTGCAACCGAAATGCTGCTTGATATTGAGGAAATCATCAAAAATCCCGACGTTACGTTCAATTACGCAACTAAGACCGATTCTAATCCGACTAAAGTTGTAAAAAAAGTTGTTCAGCCTGAACCGGAATACGATGATGACGACGATGACGAAGAGTATACCGACCCTGACAGAAAGAAGAAGATTATTACCGCTTCTATTATCGGCTTAATTCTTCTTGCAGCTGCTATGGTGCTGCTCATTATGTTCGTTACAAATAACGTTAATAAAGAAACTGTTAAACTTGAAAATTTTGTCGGTGCTTCTTATGACGAAATCATAAACAGTAAGGCTTACGACTATGAGTTTGTTCAGGAAACTAAGAAAACCGAGGATCAAAAACCCGGTATCGTTCTTGAGCAGAAGCCTGAAGCAGGCACAAAAGTCCAAAAGGGTTCTACAGTAACTCTTGTTGTTTCAGTATCTGCTGATGATATTGAAGTTCCGAATGTCTATAACCTGTCTGAATCGCAGGCGAAAGAACAACTTGAAAATAATAAACTTACTAACTACAAGGTCCTTGCCGTTTCGAGCGAAACTGTTGAGGACGGCAGGGTAGTTTATACCGACCCTAAGGCAGGCACCGTTGTCAGCGCTTCTGAAGAAATTACAATCTATATTTCAAGCGGTCCGTCAACTACTGTTATCAAGTCGATTAAACTTCCTGATGTCTACGGTCTTTCACAGAGCGGCGCAAGGGCATTCCTTGAAAAGTACGGCTTTAAGAATGTATCGTTTGTAACTCAGGACAATGCGCTTCCAAAGGGAACAGTTATTTCGCAGGAACCTGCGGCTGGCACCGTTGTGCAGGAAACTGATTCTATCAAAGTTGTTATTTCGTCAGGAGTTACCACAACTACAACTGAAAAGCCTGTACAGGTATCAATTTCAGTCAGACTTCCTAAGTGTATTGACGAAAACGGTAAATATGTAACAGATACACTTCGCGTTAAAGTTGACGGCGAAACTTATAAAAATCAGCGTGTAACGCTCAACGGCGGCAGTCAGTATATCAGCGTAACAGGCGATTCAAAGAAAGATCAGACAATTATCATTTCTCTTTCGGGCGTTGGCGCTACTGACAGCGTTTCTTCTGACGGCAAGAAAGATAAGTCTGCAAGCATTGACTTCTCAAAATTTGACTACGATAAGGAAACAAAGGCTTCTACCACTAAGAAGCAGGAGTCAACTTCAAAAGACAACAAAGAAAAAGTATCAAAAACACCTTAACAGAGGTAATTATGGCAATTGGTAAAATTGTTAAAGGCATCGGCGGCTTCTACTATGTAGACGCCGATGATGTCATTTATGAGTGCAAAGCACGCGGAAATTTCAGAAAAAAGAAGATTACACCGCTTATAGGCGACAATGTTGAAATTTCGGTTAACGAAAACGACGGAGCGGAAAACAGAATTGAAAAGATATTTGAGCGAAAAAACTCTTTGATTCGTCCGCCCCTTGCTAATCTTGACCGGTTATTTATCATTTCGTCTGTCGTTGACCCTAAAATCAATACGCTGATTATAGACAAAATGGTTGCGATTGCTGAATATAAGCACATTGACCCTGTCATTGTTCTTACAAAAACTGACCTTGACAGCGACTATCAGCATTTTGTTGATATTTATGAAAATGCAGGCTTTAAGGCAATTGTTTGCGATAATATTAGCGGTAAGGGCGCTGATGAAGTGCGCTCGCTTCTTAGCGGCAAAATCTCTGCGTTTTGCGGTAATACAGGAGTCGGCAAGTCAACGCTGCTTAACAGAATATTCCCCGAACTCTCGCTTGAAACAGGTGAAACCAGCAAAAAACTCGGCAGAGGCAAACACACTACACGTCACTGCGAACTTTTTAAGGTTGACGGCGGATATATTGCAGACACCCCTGGATTTTCATCACTCGACATCGAGCGGTGCGAAAAGATATATAAGGACGATTTACCGTATTGTTTCAGAGAGTTTGAACCGCATATCGACGGTTGCAAATTCAACACAAACTGCTCGCACATTAACGATAAAGGCTGCAAGGTCGTCGAAGCTGTGAATAATGGCGAGATATCTAAATCACGCCACGAAAGTTATGTAACTATGTTTAATGAAGTGAAAGATATTAAAGAATGGCAAAAAAGGTAAACAAAACAAGGTGTACTGTTGTCTCCGGCGCTCCAAGAGATGATTTAATGTTTATTAAAGAACATATCGACCCTGATTCTTTTATAATTGCTGCAGATTCGGGATATTTAAAATGCAAAGAACTCGGCATAAGACCTGACGAAATTATCGGTGATTTTGATTCTTCTGCGCGTCCTGATATGGAGATGTGTACCGACAGGGTATTTCTTGATGTTGAAAAAGCACACACGGATACTTTTGCTGCAGTGCGCGGCGCAGTTTTCAGAGGTTATAAAGAAATTGAAATTTTTGGTGCAATCGGCAGCAGGGTAGATCACACATATTCAAATATTTTGTGCCTTGATTTTTGCCGCAAACACGGTGTGAAATGTACTATTTTAAACAGAAATAACCGCATTTCACTTATCGAGGGTGAAGGCAAGGTTTACCGTGATTATCAGTGGTTTTCACTTTTTGCATTCCTTGGTGACTGCAAAGGCGTTAAGATTGACGGTGCTCACTACGGTGCAGGATTTTACGGCGCTGATTCTCTTGATTTTGCAGTGGGAGACCAGTTTGGGCAGAGTAACTATGTTGAAGGCGAATTTGCTACCGTAACTTGCGAAAGTGGTATTCTTCTTTTAATTGAGAGTAACGATTAACAAACTTTTTCATAGTATGTACTAACACAAGGGGAGTGATACTGTGAGAAATCAGTCAGACAAAATTAACAAGAATCTTGTATTTGTTGCGTTTGGTGCAGGTTGCGCGATTGCGCTGTGTCTGCCGACTGTGTGGACAACGAGAATTCTTGCCGTTGTCGTTATCATCCTTGGGTTAATATGCTGTAAGAGCAAGGGCAGGGGTGAATACTGTGAAAGTCGTTTTAATTAAAAGTCCAAAAATACTTGCGCCGATACTTCGCAAGATGTTTAAAGTCAAGAAGATTACATATAATGATTAAGTCTTGACTTGTTTTTGAAAATTTGTTATTATATGTAAGATATTTAACGGCTGTGATTAAAAGGAGTAATCCTGTCAGTTTTTACAGAGAGGCGGCGTTTGGTGCAAGCCGTCAGAACAGCAGGGTGAAGGTAGTTTATGAGCCGAGCGGGTGAACTCAGAGTAGTCCGCTTCGTACGCCTGCGTTAAGGGCATTGAGTGGCACAGAACTGTGCAATTTGAGTGGTACCACGGATTCATTCCGCCTCATTGTGAGGCGGTTTTATTTTTTTAAGGAGAATTATTATGGCAAAGGAACTTGAAAAACAGTATAATCCTTCAGCGTTTGAGGACAGGACGTATAAGTTTTGGATTGACGGCGGTTATTTTCACGCTGATGTAAAGAGCGAAAAAGAGCCGTATACTATCGTTATACCTCCGCCAAACATCACAGGACAACTCCATATGGGACATGCCCTTGATAACACGCTTCAGGATATTCTTATTCGTTATCACCGTATGAACGGTTATAACACTCTTTGGCTTCCCGGCACTGACCACGCGTCTATCGCAACAGAGGCAAAAATTGTTGAAGCAATGCGTAACGAGGGAGTTACCAAAGAGGATTTGGGACGCGATAAATTTCTTGAACGCGCATGGGAATGGAAGCGTCAGTACGGCGGCAGAATCATCGAGCAACTCAAAAAGATGGGTTCGTCCTGCGACTGGGACAGAGAACGTTTTACTCTTGATGAGGGTTGTAGCAGAGCAGTACGCGAAGTATTTGTACGCCTTTACGATAAAGGTCTTATTTACAGGGGCAACAGAATGGTTAACTGGTGTCCTCACTGCGTAACTTCAATTTCTGACGCAGAAGTTGAGTACGAGGAACAGGATTCAAACTTCTGGCACCTGCTTTACACAGTTAAGGAAACGGGCGAAAAACTTGAACTTGCAACCACAAGACCTGAAACTATGCTTGGCGATACAGCGGTTGCTATTAATGCCGAGGACGAAAGGTACAAGCACCTTCACGGCTGTCACGTTATCCTTCCGCTTATTAACAAGGAAATTCCTATCGTATGCGACGAACATGCAGATATGACGAAGGGTACCGGTGTTGTTAAAATCACACCTGCACACGACCCTAACGACTTTGAAGTCGGACTCCGTCACAATCTTCCAATCGTCAGAGTATTCACCTATGACGGCTATCTTACCGGCGCAGAGGATAAGGCTGAGGCTGACGCAATCCGCAATTCGGGCAAACCCGGCGCTGAAAATGAGCCTGAGGTTCTCGACTGCGGAAAATACGCCGGAATGGACACAAAACAGGCAAGAAAAGCAATCCTTAAAGACCTTGAGGAAGGCGGATATATTAAAGAAATTGAGCCTATCAAACACGAGGTTGGCACTTGTTACCGTTGTCATACAAGCATTGAGCCTATGGTTTCAAAACAGTGGTTTGTCAAGATGCTTCCGCTTGCAGAGCCTGCTATTAAGAGCGTTGAGAACGGCGAAGTAACCTTTGTCCCTGAACGCTTTACAAAGAACTATATGAACTGGATGAGAGGCACAAGAGACTGGTGTATTTCCCGTCAACTTTGGTGGGGCCACAGAATTCCTGCGTGGTACTGCGACGACTGCGGCGAAACGGTTGTTTCAAAAACTGACGTTGACACTTGTCCGAAATGCGGTTCAAAGCGTATCAACCAGGACCCTGATACCCTTGATACTTGGTTTTCGTCTGCTCTTTGGCCGTTTTCTACTCTCGGCTGGCCTGACGAAACAGAAGATTTAAAGCGTTATTATCCTACAAATACACTTGTTACCGGATATGATATCATTGGTTTTTGGGTTAGCAGAATGATTTTCTCTGCACTTGAGTATACAGGCAAAGCGCCGTTTGACACCGTTCTTATTCACGGTCTTGTTCGTGACGCACAGGGCAGAAAGATGAGTAAATCACTCGGTAACGGTATTGACCCGCTTCAGATTATCGACCAGTATGGCGCAGACGCGCTTCGCTTCACTCTTGCAACAGGTAACAGTCCGGGTAACGATATGCGTTTCTCTGACAAAAAGGTTGAAGCAAGCCGTAACTTTGCAAACAAACTCTGGAACGCTGCAAGATTCGTGCTTATGTACCTTGGCGAAGGCTACGAGTACAAGGGACTTCCGAGCGAACTGCTGATTGAGGATAAATGGATTCTCTCAAAGGTTAATTCGCTTGCAAAGGAAGTTACCGAAAATCTTGATAAATACGAACTCGGTATCGCAGTACAGAAACTCTACGACTTTATATGGGACGTTTTCTGCGACTGGTACATTGAAATTGCTAAAATCCGCCTTCAGGGTGATGACGACAAGGCTAAAGAAAATGTAAAGGCAGTGCTTGTATTTGTTCTTACAAATATCCTCAAACTGCTTCATCCGTTTATGCCGTTCATTACCGAGGAAATCTATCAGGCTATTCCGCACGAATGCGAGTCGATTATGATTTCAGAATGGTGCAAATTTGACGATTCACTTTCGTTTACTGCTGAGGAAGCGGAGATGGAGAAGATTATTTCAGCCATTCGTGCTATCAGAAATCGCCGTGCTGAGATGAATATTCCGCCGAGCAAAAAGTCGGCAGTATTTGTAGAAACTGACCAGATTGACACATTTGCCTTTGGTACTGACTTCATCAAACGCCTTGCTTCTGCTAATGAAGTTACTGTTGATAAGTCGTTCGGCGACCTCGGCAACGTTGTTACAATCATTACAAATGACGCTAAAATTTATATTCCTCTTGGCGACCTTGTTGACTTTGAGGCTGAGAAAAAACGCCTTGAAAAGGAACTTGCTCAGGCAGAGGATAAACTTGCGTTCATTAACAAGAAGTTGTCAAATCCCGGCTTTGTGAACAAAGCGCCTGAAAAGGTAGTTCAGCAAAACAGGGACGATGCTGCAAAACTTGAAGAAAAGATTGCGATGATTAAAAAGTCTATTGAGGAAATCGGCAAATAATTATGATTGCAAACTATCGCGACGCAATTGAATACCTTAATAATAAGCAAAGCCTCGGCATTAAGCCGGGGCTTGAGCGCATTATAAAGTGTCTTGAATCTCTAACGGCAAAGGCACGGTTGCTGCAACATTAGCAAAATCTCTACAAAAAAACGGCTACAAAGTTGGACTCTTTACCTCACCTTGGGTTGTTGATTTTCGTGAACAGATACAAGTTGACGGTGAGTTTATTTGCGAAGATGACTTAATGAATTTAGTCGCTGAACTTGAAAAAATGCAAACCGATTGCACGGAATTTGAGTGTCTTTGCGCAGTAGCATATATGTTTTTTGCAAATCAAAACGTAGATTTTGCAGTCGTAGAGTGCGGTATGGGCGGCAAGGGAGACGCTACTAATGTTGAAAAAGAAAATCTGTCTGTTATAACTTCAATTTCTCTTGACCACACAAGTTTTCTTGGCGATACGGTTGAAATGATTGCTGAAGAAAAGTCAGGAATTCTCCGAAAAAATTGTACCTGCGTCTTATATGATAAAGAACTTGCAGATATCTTTAAAGATAAATGCAACAAACTTGTAACTACTGAAAACAAAGACAATCTCAGCCTTGTTAACGCTACGCTCTGTGAACTTGGTGTTGAGCCTGTGAGCGAACTTGTGCGATTACCGGCACGGCAGGAACATAAAAACGGCGTTCTTCTTGACGGCGGTCATAATCTTGCCGCAGCAAAAGCACTTGAGCCGATTATCAAAAACGAAACTGCAGTAATAGGCATGATGAAAGACAAAGATGTTGACGGATATTTATCTTTGATTGCCCCAAAATGCAGCAGAATTATTGCAACAAACGCCAATAACCCTCGCTCGATTTCTGCCAAGGAACTCTGCGTTATTGCAAAAAAATACTGTAACAATGTTGAAATTTGCGAAAATCCGCAAGATGCGCTGAAGTATAACCCAACATTAATATGCGGCTCGTTTTATCTTATTCGTGAAATTTATAATTTAATTTAAAAAACTTAAAATTCGGCAAATTATATGTAATCAATCTGTTATAACATTAGCAGATTGATTATTTTTTATGGAGAGATGCTATGTGAACGTTACTATTGAATCAAGCGGCGACCTGTTAATTGCTTATCTTATTGGTGATATCGACCACCATTCAGCCGCCGTAATACGTGAAAAAATTGATAATATCATCAGTTTTAAAAAGCCAAAACAACTCATACTTGATTTTAAGAATGTCAGTTTTATGGACTCGTCGGGCATTGGTCTGATTATGGGAAGGTACAGACTTATGCAGAATTTCAAAGGTAAAGTTGAAGTTCGCGGCGTGTCGTCACAGACTAAAAAACTGATGGAAATCAGCGGTCTGTCAAGTATTGTTACTATTAAGGAAATGCAGTAGGAGGTATCTATGAAAATTTTAAATGAATTTAAACTCACAGTCAGTTCAAAAAGTGTTAACGAAAGTTTCTGCAGAACTGTTATATCAGCGTTTATTTCACAACTTGATCCGACAATCGAGGAACTCTCGGACCTTAAAACTGCGGTGAGTGAAGCCGTTACTAACGCGATAGTTCACGGTTATATGGAACGCGAAGGAGATATTTACATAACTGCGCAAATTATTGATAATGAAACTGTTAAAATAAAAATTCGTGACCGAGGTGTCGGAATTGAAAGCATATCAAATGCAATGCAACCGCTGTTTACAACAGGAGGAAGTGACAGAGCGGGTCTTGGCTTCACTGTTATGCAGTCTTTTTGCGACAGGGTTAATGTAACATCAAGCGTCGGACGCGGCACAACCGTTACGCTTACAAAAAGAATATACGGTAAAAAAATTACACTTAAACTTAATGGATTAAAAGGCGGTCATTCAGGTACGGAGATAAACAGCGGCCGCGTGAATGCAAACATTCTTGCGGCACGAGTGCTGAATTATGCAAAAACACTTGACAAATTTGAAATTATATCTGTTTGCGGCGGTACCAAGATAAATGCAATTCCAAACTCATGTACGGCAGAAATTGTGGCAAGCGATACGGAAAAGCTTGCTTTTGATATGCGTGAATATTTAGAAACGGTAAAGACGGAAATTGCAGAAAGAGAGGAAAACTTTTGCTACTGTATCAAAGTATCCGAAAATAAAGAATATGAGGTTATTGCATCGCCGGACACTGAAAAAATAACATTTGCTCTCCTTATGGCACCGAACGGAGTGTGCGAAATGAGTGCAAGTATTCCGGGTCTTGTAGAAACATCGCTTAATTTGGGAATTTTGGAAACCGCCGGGGATACTTTAAAACTAAGTTTTGCACTCAGAAGCAATAAAGCATCATCGCTGAAAGCATTGGAGGAAAAACTTTTTACTTATGCAAAATGCATACCGTGCAGTGTTGAAACGGGCGGATATTATATGCCCTGGGAATATAATAAAAGTTCTGAATTACAAAAACTTTGCATTAACACATATCGCGAGCTTTACGGATACGAGCCTGACATTGCGGCGATACACGCAGGTCTTGAATGTGCAATC
>ONXZ01000110.1:3307-8633 GCA_900321905.1 uncultured Eubacteriales bacterium | reverse complement strand
TTTAAAACAATTTGGGCAAATCATCTGTCAGTCTCCTACAACGTCACTTTAAAATAATGAACTTGCTGCCGCCTGCGGAAATGCAGTCGCCTGCTTTAATAATCTGCTGCGACATCACGCGCGAGCCGTTGACAAACGTGCCGTTTGATGAGTTAAGGTCAGTTATTTCAAGGCTGTCGCCGATTACGTCAAGTTTAAAATGCTTTTTTGAAAGTCTGATGTCCTCAATGCAGACATCGCACTGCAGCGACCTGCCCACAAACACAGGCGCGTCCATATCAAAATCTGCCTGCAGAGTTTTGCCCGCCGCTTCAATCCGCATTGAAAGATGCTTAGTTTCTGCGCCGCCAGTCACGGCGTTATTTTTGCGCTTAATCATAACGAGCGCAATACAAAACAGCACAAACGCAAGCGCGAGCGCCGCTAACCACAGCGTATGCAGGCTGTCTGCGCCGACGGGTGCTTCCACCGCCTGTGTGACAGAAGGCGGACTGCACGGCGTGAGGTTGATGTTGTCGCTGACAACGCCTTCCAGAGCAAAAGTGTACTCGCCGCGCGTGATGTTACTTGCGCCGATATAGAGTTTTTTGCCCTTTGTGCTGATACTGTCAAGGGGAATATCCCTGCCGTTTTTGGTGACGGCAATTTTGTCGGCAGAACTCAGCCTGATTTTTTTGTTAAAGGTGATGACAAAGACATTTTTGCTTTTATTATAGACAATATTGCCTGTGATTTCAGGCGCTTCAACGTCGGTGTCGTCAGTCCTCATCTGAATATTTTTTATGGTAGTTTTGCCGCAGGTCAGAGTATATTCGCCGCCGTCCTGACTGTAATAACTCGTGTTGTCTGAGAATTTGCCCTCGACAACAGTAACGTTGTCGATAGCCGCCTTAATTTCGCCAAACGCCGACTCGGCTGTGACGGAATTGTACATTCTGCTCGTTCCGCCTGAGGACGCAACAACGCTCTGCTGAAAATAAGCGAGCGATTCGTCAGCCGAACTTACGCTGTCAGGTATAAGCGCATACACAGGCAGAGAGTGCGTGCTGTAGGTTTTTGCAGTTTTCTCCGCAATGCCGCCCACGTTTTTGAACGAGCCGTCAGTTATGCACAGCACAAGTTTACGCTGAAACATAAAGTCCGCCGTGGCGTCAGTGTAAATTGCGCCAAGCGCGTTGTAAACCGAAGGGTTTTGCTTTGCGTTGCTGCCGCACTGCAGGCTGTCGATAGTGCTTTCAATCACCTGCTTATCTTCAGTGCCGCGCAGTTTCAGTGTTGGCTGCGTGCCGACTTCATACAGCACAAGTTCATCGTCGTCGCCTAAAGTTGAAGCCAGCGTTTTAAGGCACTCTTTTATCGGGGCAAGATAATCTTCGCCGTCTGCGCCCATTGAGCCTGAAACATCAAGCGCAACGTAGATTGCCACGCTGAATTTGTCAATGCTGTATTTTTGAGTTTTAGTTATATCAATACGGCAGTCGTTAACTTTTGTGCCGTCAAAATCGTCTGCACTCGCGCTGCCGTTTGCAATTAATGTGATTGAAGGCTTGTTGACAAACACGCCCTCAACAGTTTTGTCGCCCTGAGCATAAGCGGCAAAACCCGTTGCCAAAAAGCACATAAGCACCGAAAAAGAAACAACTGTTTTTAATATTCCCTTTTTCATTTCGGTTACCTCGCTTTCCATTTTAATAATAACAAATCAATTCGCCCTGCGGTGAATTATGTAAAAATTGTACGTTTATATGTAATATTTGTCAGTCAGAAGATACTTTTAACCTCGTCATAATACTTTTTGCTGATAGGGAGCATATCGTCGTTATCAAGCACAACGTTTTTGTTTTCAATCCTCAGAGCGTGCTGACGGTTGACGAGATAACTCTGGTGCGTGCGGAAAAACGATGTAAAATTGTTCTGCCCGAGCCTTGTCATAACCTCGTCAAGTTTTGCGTAAAAATCAATCGACTGTCCGTCGGTGGTGTACATAGTGACCTTGCGCGCCGTACTTGAAAAATACAGAATATTATTTTGCCTGAAACGCTCAAGGTTGCCGTTGATTTTGATAGTGAAAAATGAGTCGGCGCTCTGGCTGTAATAGAAAAGCCTGTTGAGCGTTTGCCTGAAGTCTGCAACTCTGACGGGCTTTACAAGATAGTCAAACGCGTGGTATTTGTAGCCGAGCGGCAAGCCGTTGAGGTCTGACGAAATAAAGATGATATCAACTTTTACATTGACTTTTCTGATTTCCTCCGCGGCGTAAAAACCGATGTTAGTTGCGGCTTCGGCGTCAAGGCAAATAAGGTCAATGCGCTCATTGTTGGCGTCAAAAAAGTCGAGGAACTCGTCCTCGTCATCATAGCCGTAAACCTTGACGTCAAAATCGCTGAAAAAGAAGTCGTCAATGTATTTGCGTATCTGTTTTAAATGCTCTTTATTCCTGTCAAAAAGGGCAACAACAAACATAAAAATCACCGTTTACCGTTTTGTAATTTCACTGCCAAAACATTAGTTTTAATAAAATATATTAAATCTTTAAAAGTATATCACAGCTACGCGATATGTGTAAACAAAAACGGCGACAATGTAACATTATTGTAATTAATAACTGCTTTTTACAAAAAACAAGCGCAGACCTGAGTCCACGCTTATTTGTTAAATCGTAATTATTCTGCAGTTGCCTCTGCTTCTGCTGCTTCTTCGCCCTCTGCAGGCTTTTTCTCTTTGAGAAGTACAAATTTTTCCATCGGGAAAAGGATAACCATCTGCACGAAACCTGCCGCCATTGAAGC
This sequence comes from uncultured Eubacteriales bacterium, assembly GCA_900321905.1. Classification (GTDB taxonomy): domain Bacteria; phylum Bacillota; class Clostridia; order Oscillospirales; family Acutalibacteraceae; genus Eubacterium_R. The sequence continues at coordinate 5,844 of ONXZ01000110.1, read as the reverse complement.
GATAAGTCTTGCAGCGCCGCTGAGAAAAGAATTGTCAACTTTTGAAAGTGCGCCGTAGATTGCGCCCTGCATCCAGGTTGAGAACAGGATGAGCGCAAGCATAAGTACGATATAAATAACGAACATATATGTAGGCGCGTCAGATTTGAATGTTGTCTTTTTGTTCTGATAGAAACCGTAGATGTTAGCAATGAGGTTTGAAAGCAGGAACGGAAGCACGTAACCCCAGGTTACTACGCCGTCAACAACATACTTTGTGAACTCTTTGCTGCCCGGGTCAAAAATCTGATTCGGGTTAAAAATTGTCTGCAAAAATCCTGCAGGCAGTGTTGCTGTAACGTGGTCAAAAATAATCGGTAACAAATATGCAAGACCAATCTGGATAATTGTTACAAGACCTGATACAACAAGGAACTTAACAAGTTGCCAAATAGTTTTTACAAGTGAGCCTTTTTCCTCTGCAGCGCCGTCAATGCCGCCGAGAGAAAACTTTTTCTTTTCATCTGCCATAATTTTTACTCCTTAATTATGTAAATTTATTTAACACCTCTATTATAACAAGTATACCGTGATAATGCAACAGTTTTTTGCACGCAGTAACGTTTACTTGTAGGGGCTGACGACCTCGTGTAGGGGCTGACGACCTCGGCAGCCCGAAATATGAGCGCAGCGACCAACCACCAACTGCTAACCGCTAACTGCTAACTGCATACTGCCTACACAAACAACAAGCCGATTAATCCCTTGCCCGCAGCAAGACCGACAAGACCGATAATTCCCTTGACGATAAGCACGATAAGGCAAACGATAACCGCAAGCACAACAAGCACCGCAAGAATGAGCAGGCAGAGTATGCCGACTCCCTTTTTGCTCGGCTTAACAGGGTCAACAAATTCCTTTTCCTCAAACATTTCTGCAGGGGCAGGATTGTCGTCGTCAAACACGGGATACAGCGGCAAAGTAGCCTCTGCGTCGCAGTAGCCTGAATTCCACAAAAGCGGCTCCACAAGCGACCTCACGCTCGTTGCGCCCTTGAGGAATTTGCCGATTTTAAGGTGGATAACACCCAGGAATGAGTCAATAACATTAAGGAAGCCGCAAGTGAGTTTGTACTCCCTTGTTTCAGGTCCGTAAGGCGAATCGCCGCAGTACAGATTCTGCACAAGTTCAAGGATAAAATCAACAACTTTGTTGTCGGCAATATCCGCGATATCCTCTTTTTTAAGTCCGCTTTCTTTCTTGCAGAGTTTCCATATTTTTTTGAATGTAAGTCTGTTGAGGAACTTGCCGAGCGGGTGAAGAACAGGCTTGAGTTTTCTCGCCTTTTCCTTGCTGATTGAGAAGGACGGCGCAGTGTCGATAAAGCGCTCGTAATCGTTGGCAAGCGCGTCGATTACACCGCCAATCATACCGAAGAAAAAGCCTTTCATATACTCGTCAAAAGGCTTGCCGCCCGTGTCAAGACCCGGCACCTCTTTGATAGTTACGGTTTCAACGTCAACCTTGGCGTTTTTAGGGTCGATTGTAACGTTACGCATAACAGGCGGACAGCCAATCATAGCGCCGCACGCGATGTCGTAAAATCTGTTGCCCTTTGGCGTGGTGATATAGCCGATATCGTGAACGTGGGTGTGACCCGTGAGCATAATATTAAGTCCGTTGTCAGCAAAAATTTCGCGTGTAACTTCGTGATTTTTCTGCATATCGCCCGCACCGATAATCGAGTAAAACGGTGACGGTGACACCATCGGGTGGTGAGTCATTGCGATAACGAACTGGTCGTTGTCGTGAGCGTCCTTGAGTTGCTCCATAATCCACTGCATACAGTCGTCGGAATAGCCTGAGCCTCCGCCGTTTTCGCCCTTGAAATTATTGTCGTCATTCAGCGCAAAAAGCCTGTATCCGGGCGCAAGTTGCACAACGTAACACATCTGGTCCTCGTGTACCGCAATCGCCTCTGACGGGCCGAAATCGTAGTACATTTTCCACAAATCGTGCCTGTCCTCAACTGCGGGAACTTCAATTTCATTGTCGCCGTCATAACCGGGCGCAACACCGCCGCCGCGATAGTCGTGGGTTGCGGTGATAACGTATACCCTTTTGCCCCTCTTTTTGAGGTCATAAAGCATTTCGATAAACTCTTTGTGCGACTCGATTTCGCCGTCGCGCGTGGTGTCGCCCGACAGCACAACAATATCTGTTGACGTGTCCTCGCACAGCATATCAAAACCTGCTTTGATTACAAGGTCGCTGTCCTTGATAACCTTCTGGCTCTTGGACTCAGCCTTTTCATACGCTTTGCCCTCTGTGCCGATTTTGCGTGAGTAATAATGAAGGTCGGTTATAAACTGAATTTTAAGCGGTTCATTATTACTGCCATAGATTTTGTTAGGCATAAATTCTCTCCTTTTCAATGAATTAATCATTATACTTCACATTCAATTATACCATTTTTTCCGCCATTATCAAGTGTTAATTAACGCGAAACGAAGCATTATATTTAACGAATGAATATTTATAGATTTTACTAATATAAA
>ONXZ01000110.1:0-3301 GCA_900321905.1 uncultured Eubacteriales bacterium | reverse complement strand
ATTGACAAAACGTGACAAATAAAGTATTATATAATTTAGACTAAATTGAACGGAGAGTTAACTTATGAATATTGACGCTAATGTTCAAAAAATACTGTTTGCACTGCTCGGCAGATGGAAACTGCTGGTAGTTTTCCTTTTAATCGGCGTGCTGCTCGGCTACGTTTACACCGAGCATTTCACCACGCAGACATACACATCGTCGGTGCTTTACCTCGCTCAGGCTGTTGACAGCAAAGACGAGATGAGCAGCGAGCAGAACGACGGCAAAAGCGACGTAAGAGTAAGCAACACCAGCAAGATGAACTACGTTCAGCATATGATGGCAACTTACATTCAACTTATGTCGACAAACGAGTTTTATCAGACTGTTGCCGACGACCTCAACAAGCAGTTCGGTTCAGGCTACAGCGCAGGCACTATCAAAGGCGCAACGGCAATCGAGGCTGTTGAGGACACTGCAATGTTCAAAATCACAATCACTTCCACAAACGGCGATGTCGCGTACAATATTGCTCATCAACTTGAAATCACTGTTCCCCGTTATATGAGGAATATGAACGACGGTCTTGTTAAAGCAACCGTTGCCGACAAGGCTGTTAAAGCAGGCGCGGCGGAGAGCAAAGGCTACCCCAAAAAGTGTGCAATCGGCGGTATTGCGGGTATGCTGCTTGCAGGCGCGTACGTTGTGCTGCGCACGCTGTTTGATGTCAGAATCAGGTCAAGCGACGAACTTACAGACAAGTACAATATCCCTGTACTCGGCTCTATTCCGAGTTTTGAGGCAAAGAACAGCGCTATCCAGACCGTAACAAACACTTCAAAGAAGGGAGAGGAGGATAAGAAGAATGGCTAAACGTCCAAAACGCCGCCAGCGCGGCAAAACGCAGAACTCGCAGAGAGTGCTTATTCAGAACCTCGATATGAACCCTTCTACGAAGTTTAAAGTTGAGGAAGCATATAAAAGTATCAGAGCAAACATTATGTTCTCTGTTATGAAGCAGGGCTGCAAAACCATCGTTGTCACCTCCTCTGTTGCAGGCGAGGGTAAAACGACAACCACAATCAACCTTGCTATCACATTTGCGCAGGCAGGACAGAAAGTTTTGCTTATCGACTCCGACCTTCGTAAGCCGAAGATTCACCACTATTTCGGTATTCCGAACGCACCGGGACTCACAAACTACCTCGGCTCAAGCGTGTTCAACACAAAGAGCGACAGAGTTGACCTGTTCCAGGTTATCCACCCGACAGAGTTTGAAAATCTGTCTGTAATCTGTTCAGGCACAGTTCCGCCAAACCCTGCAGAACTGCTCGGCAGCGAACCGATGGAAAACTTCCTGCGTGAAATCGGCAACGATTTTGACTACATCATTATTGATACACCGCCTGTTAACATTGTGTCGGACGCGCTTCCGCTCATCAAAGAATCGGACGGCGTTGTGCTTGTTGTACGTTACAACCAGTCAACTCACCCTGAAATTGAGCGCACAATCTCCGCGCTTGAGTTCATCGACGCAAAAATCATCGGCTTTATCATCAACTTTGTTGAGCCGACTTCGACAGGCAAATACAAATATTCAGGCTACAGACGCTACGGCTACGGCAGATATGGCTACGGCAGATACGGCTACGGCGGTTATGGCGGCTATGGCGGTTACGGTGGCTACGGCGGTTACGGTTCGGGGTCTTACGGCTCAGGAGGAGGCAGTAGTTCATCAGGCGGCGGATCAGCTTATGGATACGGAGGATATTCTCAGGGACAGGGTCAGACCGGAGGAGGATACGGAAGCTGGTGGGGAGGCTTTGGTCCTTTCGGTAATTTCGGCAATTTCGGAGGCTTTGGCGGTTACGGCGGATATACCCAGAATGAGGCCCAAAAATGGGGCAACGATGACGTGTCCGTAAAGCTAAAAGGCGCCATGAATTATGTGAACAGCGGTCACTATAACGAAGCCCTTACAGCACTAAACGGCATAAGCACCAGAGATGCCAGGTGGTATTATGTCAGTGCCATGGCCAATTCAGGGGCGGGCAATCAGGCGGCTGCACTGGAAAATGCAGGAAAGGCTGTACAGATGGATCCAGACAATATGAGTTATCAGAATCTGTACAGACAGCTGCAAAACGCCGGGGGAGCTTATGCACAGCAGGGGCAGCAGTACGGAAGAAGAGCCAATGCCAACATGATCAGATGCTGTATCATCGGAACCGGTATTTGCATGGCGGGAAGCTTTTGCGCAAGGGCATCTGCAAATGGTGCAGCAGGGCGCGGAGTGTGTTGCTGATAAAATAAAACACTTTTTTTAGGTTTAAAAATCTGATATAATCACGCTATAAACTGAAAGGAAACTGATGATATATGAGCTACATACCAATGACAGAATATGAAACTTCCTCGCAGGAAGTCAGAAACGAATATGACGATCAGATAGCAAAACACGGCAGGATAACAAATATGAAGAGAACGCTTCTTCACAACGTACCGTCTTTCAAGGCTTATATGGAGTGGTACACTCTTTATGACGAGCTTGTACCGGTACTCGGCGAAAGAGCGCTTGCAATTTTTTCCTACGCTATTTCAACGGGCAACAACTGCCTTATCTGCGGCACTTTTTTCAGAAAAATTCTTATTGACAACGGCGAAGATCTTGATAATCCGAACCTCAGCGAGCAGGAGCAGCTTCTTGTTGATTTAGGCGTTGCGATTGCAAAGAATCCTCATAATATTGCTGATGAAATTTATGACGGACTTAAAAAGTTCTATACCGACGAGCAGATAGTTACAATTATCGCTTTTGCAGGTATAATGTACGCTACTAACCTTTTCAATACCGTTGCAAAGGTTGATCTTGACGAAGTTTTATATAATTATACAGCCGATAAAAACAAGGAGTGATAACAATGGCTGATTTTGATAATAAAGTTGCATTTATAACAGGCGCCGCTCACGGTCAGGGCAGAGCGACGGCTCTTGCTCTTGCAAAAGAGGGCGCTGATATTGCCGCTTTTGACGTTGCGGTTAAAATTGAATATCCGTCTTATGCTTACGGAACGAGCGATGAACTCAAATCCTTGAAAGCTGAAATTGAAGCTCTCGGCAGAAAGTGCGAGATTTTTGCCGGTGACGTAAGAGACGATAAAGCGGTTACTGCCGCAGTTGAAGGCACAATCAAGGCGTTAGGAAAGATTGATATTTTATTCAACAACGCCGGCATCTGCGCCTATGCAAAAATACATGAAATGACCGATGAAGAATGGGACGCTATGATCGACATCAACCTTAAAGGGCCGTTTATCG
>ONXZ01000061.1 GCA_900321905.1 uncultured Eubacteriales bacterium | reverse complement strand
CCTCAAAATGGTTAGCGAGTTCGCCCTCGTCAAGCGCTGTGGTAATAGTTTGAGCCTTAACCTTACCGGAAAGATTGGCAACAATGTAGCACACAAGCAGATTGATAGTGCTGATTGAACGCAGTCCGCCGTTTTTAACGCCTGCTGTGAGCGCGTCAAAGCGGAGCATCGGGTTATCCTCGTTATTTGTGCGAAGTTCTTTAAAATCTATATCATCGTTGTTTTTTAACATAACAACCTCCGAATACTAAATATTTAATATATAATAGCACATTATACTGTAACTTGCAAATAGAAGATAATAGCGGTACTATTCAGCATGCTTTTGCATAAAAAAAACCGCCTTGCATATGCAAAGCGGTTTGAAGTTATATTATTCAGCAGTTTCCTCTGCAGGTGCTTCTTCTGCAACTTCTTCTGCAGCAGGTGCTTCCTCTGCAACGTCTTCAACTGCAGGCGCTTCCTCAGCAACTTCTTCAACTGCAGGCGCCTCTTCAACAGGAGTTTCTTCTGCAACTTCTTCAGCAACAGGAGTTTCCTCTGCAACTTCTTCAGCGGCAGGAGTTTCTTCCTCTTTTGGTTCGTCAACTGCGAGTTCAGGAATAACCTCTGTTTCCTCCGGCTTGTCGAGCAGTTCTTTGATTGAAAGAGAAAATCTCTTTTTGTCAAAGTCGATGTCGATAATCTTTGCCTTAACTACATCGCCAACTTTGAGAACGTCCTGAGGAGCCTTAATTCTCTCCCATGCGATTTGGCTGATGTGGATAAGACCGTCAACTGTAGGAAGAATGTTAGCAAATGCACCGAAGGTTGCAAAACTTACGATTCTTGCGTCTACAACTGAGCCGACAGGATAATCTCTCTTAAGGATTTCCCACGGGTTATCTTCAATCTTCTTGAAGCCAAGGCTGATTTTTCTTGTTTCCTCGTCGAGTGCTTTAATTGTAACCTCAACAGTGTCGCCAACGTTAACAACCTCTGACGGGTGCTTGATTCTTGACCAGGAGAGTTCAGAAATATGTATCATACCGTCGATACCGCCAAGGTCAACAAACGCACCGTATGATGTGAGCGACTTAACTGTACCGGTAATCTTCTGACCCACTTCAAGAGCAGCCCAAGCAGCGTCCTGCTGCGCCTTTCTTTCAGCGTCGGTTACAACTTTGATTGAGCCGACGGCTCTGCGGCGTGCAGGGTTAATGTCGATAATTTTGAACTTAACATCTGTTCCCTGCAGAATATCAAGATTCTGATTACGCGGGATACCTGTAAGTGATGCAGGAACAAATACTCTTGTTCCGTTTGTGGTAACAAGAACGCCACCACGGATAACCTGAGTTACCGTACCTTCGAGAATCTCGTCTGCTTCTTTGGCGGCAACGATATCGTTCCAACCCTTTGAAGCGTCAAGCAAACGCTTTGAGAGTTTAAGAACACCGTCGTTATCATCAGTTTTCATGATAATAAGGTCGATTTCGTCACCTACTGCAACAACATCCTCACATTTTGAAATTGGTTCGGAACTAAGATCATCAAAAGCAACAACACCTGTTTGCTTTCTGCCGGGAATGTCAACATACACCTCTGACGGTGTAATTCTTTCGACTGTTCCCTTAACTACCTTGCTGTTGTCATTATCCTTAAAAGACTCGTTAAGTAATTCTTCGAAGGACGCCTCACCATCAGCAGATGCGTCGACAGCAGGCTTTACAGCCTTATCAGCGGTTTCTGCTGTCTCCACAACTTCTTCGGCAACGGCTGAAGTTGTTTCAACTTCCTTTTCTTTAATTTCTTCGGACATGGTTTTGAGTACCTCCTTGATAATTACCGAGGGTGTCGAAGCCCCGGCAGTAACACCAACCACTTTGCAGTCGCTTAAATCAATAGCACCAAGTTCGTCAACCGTTTCGATATGATAAGACGGACAAAACGCGCTGCTGACTTCCTGCAACTTGCGAGTGTTTGATGAATGGCGACCGCCGATTACAAGCATTGCGTCAGAATTTTTTGCTAGTTCCGCCGCTTCCAGTTGTCGGTCTGATGTCGCATTACATATTGTATCAAAAAAATCAATATTTGTACATACCCTTTTTAATATTTTCTTTGATTTTTGCCATTCTTTTAGTGAAAAAGTCGTTTGAGAAACACAAATTATTTTTTTGTCTTTGTCAAATTCGGGATTTTGTAAAATATCATCAAGTTCATTTTCATTCTTAAAAACGTAAGATTTACCTTTGCAGTACGACCTGATGCCGAGAACTTCAGGGTGATTTACGTCGCCAGCGATAAGAACAACGGTGTCGCTGTCCTGCTCTTTGACAATGTTGTGAATCTTTGTGACAAACGGACAGGTTGCGTCAACATATTCAATTTTGCGGCTCTCGATATCGTCAATTACAGATTTTTCAACGCCGTGAGTACGCACGACAATCATATATCCCTCAGGACATTCTGACGGAGAGTCGATAATCTTAACGCCCTTACTCTCCAAATCATCAACAAGTTGCGTGTTGTGGATAATCGGACCGAGAGTGCATACCTTTTTACCCTCGTCAACAAGTTTGTACACGAGGTCAACCGCCCTGTTAACGCCAAAGCAAAAGCCTGCCGTTTTTGCCAAATTGATTCTCATACTTTCACCTGATTACTGTTCTGCCTTCCAAAGTTCCGTAATGCGCTCCATTACAAGGTTTGCGGCGTTTTTAACATCGTGCGGACCGAAGTCCTCTTTATCAAATCCCATCTCTTCAGGGGTGATGAGTTTGCCGTAAGATACAGTAACGTGCGAGCCCATTTTGATTTTGCCTTTTGAGCAAATTGCGACAGGAAGAACAGAAGCGTTTGTTGCCTTTGCTATTACTGCAACGCCTGCCTTTGCCTTTTGCGGAACGCCGTCTTTATCCTTGATGCGTCTGCCTTCGGGACAGATAGCCATAACGTGGCCTTCTTCAATAATCTTTTCGCCGTACTCGATTGCCGATGTGTCGCCCTTGCCACGCTTTACAGGGAAGCCGTACATATGGGTGATGAACCAGCCGACAATCGGATTTTTGTAGAGTTCCGATTTTGCCATAAAGTGGAGTTCAGGCACCTTGTCGCTCATAGCGGCAAAAACAGGGTCAAACGCACAGGTGTGATTTATTGCAACTATGTAGCGAGTACCCTTTGGCGGAATGTTCTCCACGCCCTTTGTTTTAACGTGGTAAACCACTTTTACAAGCGGTGCGAAAACCTTTTTGACAAAACCGTAAAGGCGGTAGTGTTTAACCTGTGAATAGTCAAATTCTCTCATTGGATATTCTCCTTAATCGTGTTGATTACAGCGTTAATCGACTCCTCAAGATTGAGTTCGGAAGTGTCAAGCATAACTGAATCCTTGCTCGGTTTCAGCGGTGCGATTTCACGGTGAGAATCCTGATAATCGCGCTGATTAACGTCTGCTAGCACATCCTCGTACATAACACTTTCGCCCTTTTCAATAAGTTCCTTATAGCGGCGCTGCGCGCGACACTCAGGAGACGCAAAGAGGAAGATTTTAACGTCTGCGTCAGGAAGCACTACTGTTGCGATATCCCTGCCGTCCATAATCACGTTATTTTTCTTTGCGATATTCTGCTGTAAATCAAGCAGAAAAGCACGGATTTTAGGAATTGCAGACACCTTGCTTGCGCCCATAGAAATCTCAGGCGTTCTGATAAGTGAGGAAACGTCCTCTCCGTTGAGGAACACAGCCTGCGCGCCGTCGATATATTTGAGTTCAACGACTGATTCAGCGATTATCTTATCGACAGCCGCGTCGTCGCAGTTTTCAAGCACACCGAGTTTCTGCGCGCTGAGTGCAACAGTTCTGTAAAGCGCGCCTGTGTCAACATAAATATAGCCGAGTTCTTTTGCGGCTGCTTTTGCAATCGTGCTTTTGCCTGCGCCTGCAGGTCCGTCAATAGCAACGTTAATCATATGAATTTTCTCCTTTCAGTCGAAACGAATTGAGAATTGAGAGTTGAGAATTGAGAATTATTGCTACTCGGCTTCGCCTCAAACAATAATTATGATCAGGTGCGGACGGCGTCCGCCCGAAATTCTACATTCTACATTCTCCATTCTACATTTTAAATTATATATTTTGTCCGCAGAGGTAGCCTGTGCTGAAGGCTATCTGCAAATTAAATCCGCCTGTGTATGCGTCAACGTCAATCACCTCGCCTGCAAAGTAGAGGTTTGGCACAATCTTTGAACGCATAGTTTTGGGGTCAATTTCTTTAACGCTAATGCCGCCCGAGGTCACAATCGCCTCCTCAATAGGTCTGAAGGCGGTGATGTCAAGGGTCAGGTTTTTAAGCAGATGAACAAGCGACCTTCGCTGTTCTTTAGTTATCTGATTGCATTTTGCCGATGGCTCAATGCCAGACAGTTTAACTATAACGGGTATTATCTTGCGAGGCAACAGTTTTGATAAAGAGTTAATAAAATCTTTATTATTGTTATCGGCAAAATCACGCTGAATACGCTTGTCGAGTTGCATATCGTCAAGTGCGGGTTTAAGGTCGATGACAAGTTTGTACGCCTCATTTTCAGGCTCTTTGATATGGCAGGAAGCGGACAGAATTACAGGTCCGCTGACGCCGAAATGGGTAAACAGCATTTCGCCGAAATCTGTGTACACTTCCCTGCCGTCATTGAGGATTTTAATGCCGACATTTTTAAGCGATAAGCCCTGAAGCGCAGGCACAAAATTATTGCTGCATACAAGAGGAACGAGCGAAGGTTTGGGCGTGATGACCGTATGCCCCACGCTCTTTGCAAGGGTGTATCCGTCGCCTGTTGAACCTGTTTTGCTGTAACTTTTGCCCCCTGTGCAAACCGCAACCGAATCGCACGGAATTTCGCCGCCGTCCTCAAGTATTACCGAGGCAATATTTTGCCCGTCAAACTTAAAGGCTTTTACAGCACCTTCAACTATTTCAGCGCCGCTTTGCGTTGCGTTTTTAACAAGAGCATCAACGATATCGACTGCCTTATCAGACTGCGGAAAAACACGGTTGCCGCGCTCAATTTTAGTCGGCACACCCATATCCTCAACAAGGGCAATCGTGTCATACGGCATAAAAGCCGAAAACGCAGAGTACATAAACCTCGGATTTGTGACAACATTGCCGATAAGTTCGTCAAGGTCAAAGCAGGCGTTTGTAACATTACACCGTCCCTTACCCGTAATCATAACCTTGCGTGCGGGACGACTGTTTTTTTCAACAATAATCGTGCGGTTGCCGCGTTTTGCGGACTCTGCAGCGGCAAGAAGTCCGGCAGCGCCGCCGCCGATAATTACAACATTTTTATGTTCCATAACAAAATATTATATATTACTGCTCATTCTCTGTCAATTCTTCAGTCAGAGTTTCCCACTCTTCGTATAGGCTCTCGCGGAGATTGGTCTTTTCCTCAAGCAGTTTAGTGAGTTTCATCAGTTCTTCGTAGTCGGAAGTTGCGAGTTTTTCCTCAATTTCAGAAATCTCAGTTTCAGCGACTTCAATTTCTTCCTCACATTTTTTCAGACGAGTTCTGGCTTTACGCGCTTTAGCCTGCGCTTCTTTACGCAGTTTATAATCATTTTTTCGAGGCGTTTTAGCGTTTTCCACAACATTTTCAGCAGGGATTTGATTATCTTTTTTTTCAATGTACGTATCATAATCGCCTATGTACTCCTTAACGCCGCCCGGCGTGAGTTCAAGAATCCTTGTAGCAAGTTTGTTTATAAAATACCTGTCGTGCGACACAATAAGCATAGTGCCGCTGTAATCAAGAAGCGTGTTTTCAAGTTCCTCGCGCGAAAACGCGTCAAGGTGGTTGGTCGGCTCGTCAAGCAGCAAAAAGTTAAACTTGCCGAGCATAAGTTTGAGCAGCGCTACCCTTGCACGCTCGCCGCCCGAACATTCAGACAGATTTTTGTAAACCTCGTCGCCCTTAAATAAAAACGCCGCAAGCGCGCTCCTGACGCTTGTTTCCGTCATTGACGGGAAGTTTGACCACACTTCTTCAAGCACGGTTTTTGTGAGGTCGAGTTTAGCCTGCACCTGGTCAAAGTAACCGCAGAAGACGTTAGTGCCAAATTTGAAACTTCCGCAATCTGCCGAGTAGTCTTTCATCAGTATTTTAAGCATTGTAGTTTTGCCGCAACCGTTATCGCCGAGTAAAAACACTTTTTCGCCACGGCGGATATTAAAGTTAATGTCTTTAAAAATATCCTTGTCGCCAAACGATTTTGCAAGGTCTTTTACATCAAGCACATCTTCGCCGCTAATTGCCTTTGGCGTGAAATCAAAACGGATTTTTTCAACCATTTTATCAGGAATAACAAGTTGCGCTTTGATACGCTCAATGACCTTTTCCTTGCTCTCGGCGGTTTTGATATTCTTTTCCCTGTTCCATTGGCGCTGTTGAGCGATTATGCCCTCAATGCGCTCAATTTCTTTCATATCATTTTCGTACTTTTCTTCAATAGCCTTTTGCTCGGCGGCTTTTTTGACAAGGAATTCCGAATAATTACCCTTGTATGAGCGACATTTGCCGTTTTCAATCTCAACTGTTTTTGTGGTGATTTTATCGAGAAAATAACGGTCGTGGCTAATAATGAGCGCTGCGCCTGAAAAATCTTTCAAAAAGCCTTCAAGCCACTCAACAGCCTTGATGTCAAGGTGGTTAGTCGGCTCGTCAAGCAACAGAAAATCAGCCTTTGACAGCAGGAGTTTTGCAAGTATGAGTTTTGAGCGCTGACCGCCGGACAGTTTTGATGTGAGCATATCAAAATCGCCCTCATCAAAGCCAAGGCCGATAAGAGCAGAACGCGTCATACTCTTATACGTCAGTCCGCCGTCACGGGTAAAAATATTGTTAAGATAGTCCTGACGCTCAATATTCTTTTGCTGGTCACCTATGCCCTCGCGCAGGTTATAGTTAACCTCGGCAAGTTCGGTTTCAATCTGAATAAGGTCGTCAAACACGCTGACAAGTTCGTTCCAGATAGTTCTGTTTTCTGAGCAAGTATGCTGCTCCATATAACCAACAGTAGCGTTTTTGCCGATAAAGCACGCGCCGCTGTCAGGAGTGTAGTCGCCCTTAATAATTTTAAACAGCGAGGTCTTACCTGCACCGTTGACGCCGATAAGCCCGACCTTCTCTTTTTCCTTAATGTCAAAAGACACACCGTCAAAAAGTGTGTTTTCGCCAAAAGAAAGTGTTAAATTTTGGACATCAAGAACAGCCATAATAACTCCGTTTTTATATAATAGTAACAATCTTATTTATTTTACTACAAAAATTCTTGATGCAATATTGTACTCAAATTATTTAATGATTTAAATTATTTTGCACTATATTGCTTTTAATTGTCTGTAATTATATTGCTATTTCAGTCTTCTTTCTTAAGTGTCTAATAAGAAAAACTAAGCATGTATAAGCTCTTATTCAATACAAAATCTATAATTACTCTTTGCCTCCTTCACGGAGGCTTTTTTAATTTCTCT
>ONXZ01000271.1:1511-2399 GCA_900321905.1 uncultured Eubacteriales bacterium | reverse complement strand
GCCAGAATCTGCGTTGTGTAGTGTGATGAGAACGGAACTGTGATAATCGGCTTTTCGGTTGAGTGACCCATATAAGCCGTCATACTCGAAAGAATTGCCGCTTTGTCCGCGTCTTTCTGCGCCTCTGTCAACGCTTCAACAAAATCCTTGTACTCAACAAAGCGAATGTTCATTCCGTTTTTGTTCATCTGACGGATGATATCGCCGAGAGGGATTGTGTGGTTGTTAACAGCGTTGAATACGCAGCAAGCCTTTGGCGTTTTAGAGAGTTTAAGGAACGCCTCGCAAGAGGTATCAATCGGGCCCATACAAGCCTGATTTTCTATCATATTATACGGGAAGCAACCGAGCAGGTTGTATGAACGAAGGCGTCCCATAAAGTTATTTGTAAGGAAGTTAATCTGGAACTCGCCGTCAGATTCCCTCGCAGAGAGCGTGCCAACGCGGATAACCTTACCGTCGATTCTGTTATCGGCAATGGCTTCAAGCACCATACGCTCGCCCATAAGTTTTGAACTGATGTACTTGTTATCCAAATCCTGACCGAAGTAGAAGGATTGCTCGTCAAGCGCAGGCTGCGACAGTTTATCCAAATCATCGGTAGTACCGCCGACAGAAATTGTGGAGAAGTGAATAAGTCGCGCGCCGAGTTTTTCAGCGAGTTTAACGCAGTTTACCGCACCGCCGACGTTGATATCCTCGATATCAGTGCCGCTTGAAAAGTGCTTAACATTAGCCGCGCAGTTGAAAATTGTATCAATGGGCAGTTTCTCAAACTGCTCAAAACAAGCGTAATCAGTTACATCACCGTCGATAACCTCAACACGGTTTTCAACCTCCTCGACAAACTTCTGGTCGAAGTAGTAGAACATCATTGACTGAAGTCTG
>ONXZ01000271.1:0-1479 GCA_900321905.1 uncultured Eubacteriales bacterium | reverse complement strand
TTTCCTCTGTGAGGTACTGTGCAAGCAGGTGGGCGACCATATAGCCTGTAGCGCCGGTAATCATAATGTTGCCGAGTTCACGCATTTCGCCGTTAAGATACGACTCAACCGTGTTATTTTCAAGCAGGGCGTCCATCTTAGTATAGTCGTAGTCCTCAAAATCGAACAGTTGTGCTGACGAACTTGATGTGCCGTCTGCAAAAAGTTCTGCAAGTTTGCGAGGCGTAGTCATTTTGAACACATCGCCGTAGGTCAGTTCATAGCCTTTTTCAGACGCTGCAACAACAACCGATGTAACAACAAGCGAACTGCCGCCGAGTTCAAAGAAGTCGTCAGTAGCGCCGACTTTGTCAAGTTTAAGTGCTTTTTCAAAAACTTCGCAGAAGAATTTTTCAATATCGTTTGCAGGTGCAACATACTCACTGATAGTGGTTGAAACAGGCTCAGGCAGGTTTTTAACGTCTGTTTTGCCGTTTGCGGTGACAGGCATTTCATTCATCTGAAGATACGCTGTAGGCACCATATAATGAGTTAAGTGCTTTTTAAGTTCATCACGCAGAGCATTGATGTCAATTTCCTCATCCGCCGTGAAGTAAGCGCACAAATTCTCCTGATTATTGATTTTCTTGATAACAACAACTACATTCTTGATATGCTCCTGTGCGGCAATCAAACCTTCAATCTCGCCAAGTTCAATACGAAGTCCGCGAAGTTTAACCTGATTGTCGAGTCTGCCGAGAATCTGAACAAATCCGTTTTTATCCCACTTTGAATAGTCGCCCGAGCGGTACATAGTTTCGCCACCGTAGGTAACAAACGCCTGCGCAGTCTTTTCAGGCAGGTTTTTGTAGCCTTTTGCAACGCCGATACCGCCGATGTAAAGTTCGCCGATAACGCCGTACGGTGCAATGTCGCCGAACTTGTCAACAATATATTCGCGGTAATTAAGCAGCGGTCTGCCGACTGTTACATAGTCGGCGTTTGTCAAATCGCCTGCGTTACAAGAAACGGTAATTTCGGTAGGTCCATAGGTGTTGACAATCATTGCGTTTGGTGCGGCAACTTTGAGATTATCACGCAGTGACATAGGATATGCCTCGCCGCCTGACATAATCAATGTGCAGTTTTTGAGCGACTCTGTAAACGGCTCATATTCCATATACTGATTAAGTCTTGACGGAGTTGCGTTGATACAGTCAACACCGTGCTTTGCCATAAGTTCAGCAAGCGCTCTCGGGTCGTTCATCTCGTCTTCTGCGGCAAACACAAGCGTTTTGCCAAGCAGAAGTGCAGCGCAATGCTCTTTAAACGACATATCAAAAGATACGGTTGTTACTGACAAGTAGTTATTCACGCACTCATTAATCCTGTGAATATGGATATTTGCAGGGTGCGGATAAAGATAACTGCATATACCCTTGTGGCGGAGCATAACGCCCTTTGGCTTTCCCGTTGAGCCGGAGGTGTAAATCATATATG
>ONXZ01000057.1 GCA_900321905.1 uncultured Eubacteriales bacterium | reverse complement strand
TATTTAAAAGGCAAAACGTTTGACGAGATTTACGATATCTACGCGGTCAGAATTATCGTTGACACAATGATTGACTGCTACAACGCGCTTGGTATTGTTCACGATATGTTCCAGCCGCTTCCGGGCAGATTTAAGGATTATATCTCAATGCCAAAGCCGAATATGTACCAGTCGCTTCACACAACCGTGCTTTACAAGGGCGTTCCGTTTGAAATTCAGATACGCACAAAAGATATGCACAAAACGGCTGAGTACGGTATCGCCGCACACTGGAAATATAAACTCGGCAAGGGTGGCACTGACAAACTTGACGAGTCTCTCAAATGGATTAACAGCCTGATTGAAAATGAAAACAGCGACGATAAGTCAGAGATTATAGCCAACATCAAGGGCGACCTTTCTATTGACGAAATATATGTTTTTACCCCTCGCGGCGATGTTAAGTGTTTGCCAAAGGGAGCAACGGTTATAGACTTCGCCTATGCTATTCACTCGGCTGTCGGCAACCGTATGACGGGCGCAAAAGTTGACGGCAGAATTGTGCCGCTTGACACAACGCTTAAAACGGGTCAGATTGTCGAAATTCTGACCTCAAATCAGCAGGGCAAGGGTCCGTCAAGGGACTGGCTGTCAATTGTCAAAACAAGCGAAGCACGCTCAAAAATTCGCTCATGGTTCAAAAAAGAACGCCGCGATGAAAATATTGTTCAGGGAAAATCGCTTGTCGAACACGAGTTCAAAAAGAATTATATAAGACTTAGTGAGGACGATTTGCGTAAGTTCCTGCAGAAAATTGCTGAGCGCCAGCGACTCAGTAAAATAGATGACTTTTTTGCTGCAATCGGCTATGGCGGTATAAATCTTACTCGTCTTATGCCAAGTATTAAGGACGAATACAACCGCTTATATAAGGATACTAAAGAGGACAAACCTAACCTTAAAATCAGCAATGATTCGCATAAGTCGTCTGGCGGCGTTATCGTTGAGGGCATTGACAACTGCCTTATCAATATGGCGCGCTGCTGCAACCCTCTGCCGGGAGAGCCGATTATCGGATTTATCACTCGCGGTCACGGGCTTACTGTCCACCGTCGCGACTGCAAAAATGTGCCTTACGACATTGCCACTTCACCTGAGCCTGAACGCTGGGTTATGGCTCGCTGGGATTCAAATATCAAGGTTGAGGCGCGCTCAACGCTCAACATTTACGCCATTGACCGTGAGGGTGTTGTGCTTGATATCACTACGGCGCTTGCCGGGGCTCATGTTAAGATACACGCAATCAACGCGCGTGAGATTAACGACGGCAATTGTCTTACCACAATAACCCTTGCTGTAAACGGCAGGGAACACCTTGACAGTATTATCAAAATGCTGGACAAAATTCAGGGCGTTTATCTTATCGAAAGAACGGAGTTATAACCGGTTTTATGAAAGCAGTTATTCAAAGAGTACAAAATTCAGAAGTTAAAATTGACGGCAAAGTTGTCGGCTCATGCAACAGCGGTTTTATGATTTTGCTTTGCGTTGTTGACGGCGATGCAAAAGGTGACGCAGATAAACTCATAAAGAAAGTGCCGAACCTTCGCATTTTTGAAGATGAAAACGGCAAGATGAACCGCTCACTTCTTGACGTTGACGGCGAGATGCTTGTTATCTCACAGTTCACTCTTGCCGCTGATTGCAAACACGGCAGACGTCCGTCGTTTATCGGCGCGGCGCCGCCAAGCACAGCAATTCCACTTTACGAATACTTTTGCCACGCTATGCGAGAGGCTGGCGTAAAACGTGTTGAAACAGGCGAGTTTGGCGCTGATATGAAAGTTTCGCTCATTAACGACGGACCTGTAACCATTATTCTTGATTCAAAGGAACTGTAAAATGAAAGTAACAAAACTCACCTTCGGACTTCTTGAAAGCAACTGCTATATAGTTGTTGATGAAAACACAAACGATTCTGTTCTTATTGACTGCCCTGAGTTTAACGAAAGACTTGAGGAAGCAATCGGTGACACTAATCTGCGCTATCTGCTGCTCACGCACGGTCACTATGACCACATTCAGGGCGCAAAGGAACTTAAGGAAAAGTACGGCTGCAAAGTCTGCATTTCCGAGGAGGACGCGCCCATGCTCACGTCCTCGCGTCAGTCGCTTGCCGCATTTTCAGGCATAACACAAAACAATGTAAATGCCGATATTTTTCTTAAAGACAGCGATAGCCTGTTTTTCGGCAGCACGGAGGTTACCGTGCTTGCTACTCCCGGTCATACCAAGGGCGGACTCTGCTTTATTATCGGTAAGTATCTGTTTTCAGGCGATACACTGTTCAGACTGTCCTGCGGCAGGACTGATTTCCCCGGCGGCTCATGGGTTGAAATGCAGCAGTCGCTCGAAAGGCTGAAAAAACTCAACGGCGACCTTATAGTTTGCGCAGGTCACAACGATGACTCAAAACTCGACTTTGAACGCAGAAATAACCCGTATATGAAAAAACTATGATACTAACAAATATTAACCACGACTGTGGCTATCACACGCAAAAAATTGCAACGATGTTCTTCCCGCTTGAAAGAATCAGCGATTCAGGCGTCAGCGACATCAACGTGATTACCGAAAAGAAGGACAGCATAATAACAGTCAGTGCAAGGGTGTACTCAAAAGAGCGCACCCTTTCTGCTGTGTCAGACGACGACACGGCGCACGATTTGTCTGTGCTTATGTTCAGGGTGCTTAGCGACCTTACAGGTTTTGAACCGCCGTGGGGTATACTTTACGGCGTTCGCCCTGCAAGGCTTATGCACGCCACTGTGCAAAAACTCGGTATAGACGGCGCAAGGCGGAAGTTTGATTTTGACCTTGTAAAACCGCAAAAAACAGAACTTGCGCTTGAGGTTATGCAGCGTGAAAACAAAATAATAGAACTGTCAAAAGACAATTCATTCTCGCTTTATGTTTCAATTCCGTTTTGTCCTACACGCTGTTCGTACTGCTCGTTTGTGTCGCATAGCATAGCAAACGCGGGCGAATATATCGCACCGTATGTCGATTTGCTTTGCAGGGAACTTGAGGAAACTGCCAAGGTTGCAAAAGATTTATCGCTTCGCCTTGAAACAATTTATTTCGGCGGCGGCACACCAACTACGCTTTCAGCAGAGCAACTTGCAAAGATTATGCAGACAATCAGCGATAACTTTGATTTATCAACCCTTCGCGAATACACGGTGGAAGCCGGCAGACCTGACACCGTCACGCCTGAAAAACTGCAGACTGTCCGCTCCCTCGGCGCAGACAGGGTTAGTATTAACCCTCAGACTTTCAGCGACGAAGTTCGTGCTAAGGTTGGCAGACGTCACACCACCGAACAAACGCTCAGTGCGTTTGATATGGCGAGAGGCGCAGGTTTTGACAATATCAATATGGACTTTATCGCAGGTCTTGACGGCGAAACTCTGCAGTCTTTTCAGTCGGGTATTGACAGGGCAGTAGCCCTTGGTGCGGACTCCGTAACCGTTCACAATCTTGCGCTTAAAAGCGCTGCGTATCTTGTCACGGAAAACGAGTATTTTGACCTTACCGCCAAAAATACTGCGAGCGCAATGGTTGATTATGCGTATAAAGCGCTATGCAAAAACGGTTATGCTCCGTATTATATGTACCGCCAGAGCAAGTCGCTCGGCAATCTTGAAAACGTGGGCTATGCAAAAGACGGTAAAGAGTGCCTTTATAACATCTATATGATGGATGAAACGCACACCGTTCTTGCAGCGGGCGCAGGCGCTGTCACTAAACTGCGCGGTGCGAGTTATAATAATATTGAAAGGGTATATAACTTTAAATATCCTTACGAATATATACAGCGATTTGACCAGGTTATTTTACGCAAGCAGAAGGTTTATGACTTCTACAGTCATATAAAATGATTATAATGAATATATAATATAAAGTATTGTCTTAATTTCTCTTGCAAAAATACTTGCGTTGTAATATAATGATTTCAGCGAGGTGTTTTTATGAAAAACTTAAATGACGTTATATCAGGTGTTGATGAGGTTCTCAACAGCGCAAAACACGGCAATTTTGAGGACGTACTTACCAAAACAAAATCTTACGCTGAAAGGGCTACTAAAAAGAGCGCGGAGCGTCTTGAAATTTCAAGAAAAAAGATTGAACTCCTTGACTCAAGGACAAAACTCACCAAAGCGTATGAAAAATACGGCAGACTTCAGTACAGCGCTTACTTAGGCGAGGAACTTGACGAAGAGGCAATCGAAAGCGCACTGCAGGAAATTCAGTTGCAAAAAACGAGAGCCGAACTCCTTGACAAAGAAGTTGCAGAACTGCGCGAAGCGTTTGTTGAAGGTCTTTCAAAGCGTGAGGCGCGCCAGTACGCAAGGCAGGAGAAAAAGGAAGAAGAAACGGCAGAGGATTCTGCACAGGACTAATAACTTAATAAAACTACTAAAGGCAATGCAAAACGCATTGCCTTATTTTTATGGTGATAAGATGAACGACAAAAGCAAATACCTGTCATCTGCGTTCCTGCTCCTGTCAAGTTCCGTAATCGTCAAGATTATCGGCGCAGTTTACAAAATACCGCTGACAGCATTTATAGGTGCAGTCGGCAGGGGATATTTTGCCTCGGCATACAACTTGTATCTGCCGCTTCACGCTGTGATTATGGGTGCGTTTCCTGTTGCGCTGTCAAAACTCACTGGCAAGTATAACGCTCTTAATGATACCGAAAAACTGTCAGCGCTAAAAAAAGGTGCGTCACGGCTTATGGTTAAGGTCGGTATTGTCGGTATGGCGGTTATGCTCATCTTCGCAAAGCCTTATTGCGATTTAATCGCCGCTTCGCCGCAGAGCATTTATACCGTTTTGGTGCTTGCGCCGTCAATACTGTTTTCGGCAATGGCGGCGTCATATCGCGGATTTTATGAGGGATTTATGAATATGCGTCCTACCGCCGTATCACAAACGCTCGAAGCGCTGTTTAAAATGGTGTTCGGTCTGGCGTTTGCACGGCTAACAATGGCGTACCTGATTGCGCTTTACAACAGCACAGGCTTAGTGCTTGGCACTGCGGTACAAACGCAAAAAGAAGCGCTGTCACTTATTTATCCCATAACGTCCGCAGCCGCTATGGGTGGCGTAACATTTGGCTCGCTTGTCAGTTTAATTTACGTTGCGGTGTATGACCGCATAAATCGCGGCATACTTCCGCGCTGCGGCAGAGTGCCGTCAAATAAAATGGAGAGCGACTTGCTCTCGTTTTCATTTCCGATTATGATGAGCGTTGCAATTCAGAGCGTGTTTCAGTTCCTTGACACAGCAACCGCGCAGTACGCGCTTGGCACAGTTAATCCGTCTGTGCTTATGTCTTATTACCGCGAAAGCGTGCGTCTTGCAGGCGCACAGCAGAGCGACATTGTTACATATGTTTACGGCTTGATGAGTACGGCGCTTGATTTTAAAAACCTGATACCCGGTATTACAATGGCGCTCGGCGTGTGTGCAGTGCCAGCCGTGAGCGCCGCTGCCGAGGGTGATAACAAAGAACGCCTGTCCGCGCTCATAAATGATATCTATAAATATACGGTGTTGCTGTCGGTGCTGGGCGGCGTTTTGCTTGCGCTCAACAGCAGGAAAGTTCTTGATATTTTTTACGCTTCGTCATCGCCGGATATCCCGATAGGATGTGAAAAACTTGTTGCTGCGTTCTCGCTTACAGTCCCGATTTATTGCCTGGCAGGGTCGGCAGTATTTTGTGTTCAGGCAGTGGGCAAAGCGCAAAAGAGCATAGCACCATATATTGTGTCCGGCGCAGTTCGTAGTTTTTTGAATATTCTGCTTGTCAAAGACGAAAAATATTTGCTTTTCGGCGCAGTGATTTCAGGTGCTGTTGGCTACCTTATTATGGCTGTTTGGAATATTTTAATAGTAAAAAGATGCACAAAAACAAAATTTTCTCTGAAAAACGTATTTATAAAACCGACAGTAATCGCACTAATTTTGTATTTTGTAATAAGTAATCTGACAAAATTTGTAGAAATTTACGAAAATCCGTTAATCAACTTATTGATTGATTTTACCATTTGCATTGTGTTATTCTGTATGTTGTGCTTTTTGTTTAAATCGCTGAAATTTGATGACATTTTTTGTGCTTTTAAAACTAAAAAAAATGCCCGAAACACTTGCAATTAAAGGAAAAATAGTGTATTATTATCAAAGTAGCAAATGGCTATATTTACGGTTTCTTCTGAAAGTGAGCGCAGTGATGTCTGTTGATTTTGAAATAAAAGATAGATATGACTTTAACGATTTTTTAAAAATCATTACCGCTCTCCGTTCACCTGAAGGTTGCCCCTGGGACAGAAAGCAAACTCACGAGTCAATACGCAAAAATTTTATTGAGGAAACTTATGAGGCTGTCGAGGCTATCAATAAGCAAAATCCCGATATGCTGCGTGAAGAACTTGGCGACGTTATGCTTCAGGTTGCGCTCCACTGCGAAATGGAACGTGAAAAGGGCAATTTTGATATGAACGACGTTATACACGATGTTGTGTATAAACTTGTTATTCGGCACCCGCACGTTTTCGGTGATGTAAGCGCTGAAAATGAGGAGGAAGCGCTTGCCAGTTGGGACAGCGCTAAGGAGAAGTCCAAGGGCGGACGTTCCGCGAGCGAAGCTATAGACAGTGTGCCTCGCGAGTTTCCTGCGCTTATGCGTGCGCAAAAGGTGCAAAAGCGCGCCGCCAAAGTCGGCTTTGACTGGGATTCCTGCGACGGCGCGGTTGACAAGATATATGAAGAACTTGACGAGTTAAAAATAGCAATGTCACACGGCGATAAGTCTGAAATTGAGGACGAGTTCGGCGATGTACTGTTTTCTGCTGTAAATATTGCACGCTTTTTGAAAGTGGACAGCGAGGAAGCGCTCACAGGCGCTACCGACAAATTTGTATCACGCTTCAAAGAGGTGGAAAAACTTGCGGCAGAGCAGGGCATTAATATGAACGAATCCACGATTGAGGAACTTGACGCTCTGTGGGACAAGGCTAAGAAAATAAAAAACGAGTAATCGTAATGGAGGAAAGTATTATGAACAAAACTGATCTCGTAGCAGCAGTTGCTGCAAAGGCAGAACTCTCAAAGAAAGACGCAGAAGCAGCAGTAGCAGCTGTTTTCGCATCAATCACTGACGCACTCGCTGACGGCGACAAGGTTTCACTTGTTGGCTTCGGTACATTCGACGTTAAAGAGCGCGCAGCTCGCACAGGTCTCAATCCTCAGACTAAGGAAAAGATTCAGATTCCTGCATCAAAGGCTCCTGCATTCAAGGCAGGCAAGGCTCTCAAGGATGCTGTTAAATAATTGAATTTAACTTTTCCAAGGGGTTGTCGTTTGACAACCCCTATTTCATTAAGAAAGGCAGTATTATGCGACTTGATAAATTTCTGAAAGTGTCCCGTATAATCAAGCGCCGCACAGTTGCAAATGAAGCGTGCGACGCTGGCAGAATAGAGGTTAACGGCAAGGTCGCCAGAGCATCATACAACGTAAAAACCGGCGACAAAATCACCGTTTCACTCGGACAGGGCAGCCGTACTTTTGAAGTGCTTGAAGTGCTTGAGCACGCACTCAAAGAGGACGCGGCAAAGATGTAACAGGGCAGCCGTACTTTTGAAGTGCTTGAAGTGCTTGAGCACGCACTCAAAGAGGACGCGGCAAAGATGTATAAAGAGATAAAATAAAACACCGTAAGACGATGCCTTACGGTGTTTAGTCTTATTTAATAACTTTTTTGTCGTGCTTTACTTTCTTTTCTTCCTCGTCCTCTTCAAGGTCCTGTTCCGTTATTTCGGTGTAGGTGAACACTTCGTCACTTGCAAGCTGCAACGAGTCCGTTTCCATTCTGCCTGTTGCCTCAATCATACCGAGCAGAATCATAAACATCATCATTTCCTTAGCGCTTTGCAGCGTGTATTCAAACATCGAAATCACGATAAATCCAATCATCGACGCCGTATACATAACTGCAAACGGACGGTAACGGTTTTCTTTGTGAGCATAAAGACCGTAAATGCGTTTTGAGATAACATAAATTATATAACCCGCAATGATTGCACCTACTATTCCGCCCTCGACAAGTATCTGCAAAAACAGGTTGTGAGTGTGCGAGCGGTCAATGCCGTATGTATCTCGAAGCAAGGTGTGTATGTTGTCCGTTCCGCTGCCAAGTCCGAATAACGGGTGGTGTATGAACATATCAAAACTGTAACGCCAAATTTCAATTCTGTGGCTGTTTGAAGCGAGGAAATCCTCGGTTGAACTGTGGTGCCGCAGCGTAAGTCCGATTGGTATTGCAATAGCGAGTATCAGCACAAATGGGAACAGTTTTCTGAAAATTCTCTTGTTGCTGATTAGCATTATAATTATCGACATACCCACTGCGATATATGCACCGCGTGAGAAGGTGCAGAATATGCCTGCTATTGCAAAAACAAGGCACGCTCTGCAAATTTTCCTACTCTTCGATTTCTTAAAATAAACTGAAGCGAACGCACAAAACGGCGTTGCAATTACAAGATATGTTGCAAGAATAAGCGGATTATCAAACGTTGCTGACGCCCTTGAGCGGTAAGGTTTGTTTATAATCTCAAGAGGCATAAACTCTTTGAATACCCAGTCGTTAATATCAAAAAACAGCGGATTTGGTATCACCAAGTGAGTGCCTGTATGATGCGCAATGTTAAAGGTTATAATCTCAAGCGTTGCTATAAGTCCTATAATACCTGCAGATACACTCACCGCGCCGATAGCATATTTTAGTTTATCTTTTGTGTTTACAACATTTGCAACAAGTATATAAGTCAAAAAGCAGCCAAGCGCAAGCATCGCTATCCAGAACGAAGCGTTGCGTGACTTGCTCCATAAACACGAAACTAACTGATATATCAGATACGCAAAAACAGCCTTGCCTATATCGCCCAGTTTAGCGTTCCTGACCGTCTTTTTAAAGTGTATAATAAAGTAGATGTAAAGCGCAAACACAAACAACGGTGCGATATACTCAGGAAACAGCATAGAAGCACCGATTACAAATGTAAGCATATAAAAAAGCTTTCTATCCACTTTACCGCAAAGCGGAGTATCCAAGAAATCCACTTCCTTATCATACAATTACTACGCAATAATACCATATTATTTTGATTTATGCAAGTTATTTGTTTTGCGTATCATATTTTGCCTGTTGTGTAAAAATAATTTAGTATAATATTAAAATTATTGTTGCATTATTAATAATTATATAGTATAATTAATGACGTTAATTTCTACAAAGGAGATTAGTTATGAGCGATAAGTATAAAGATAACATTGACGACGAGCTTGAAGAAGAGAAAACTGACGGCTCTCTCAAGTATGAGGAAAATGATAACTGGGAGTTTGAAGCAACAGCACACACACTTGAGAACACTGTTGTAGAAAACGACGAGTTTGAGATTATTCTTCCGCCAAGCGCAAGCGATGACGCCGCTGCAAAAGAGTCGGCTGACGCAAGCGAGCCTGAGGAAAAGGAAGAACCAAAAAAGAACGACTCGTCAAAATATGAAACCCGTGAAAGACCATCTGCAAAAGACACGAAGAACGACGATGCTGACAAGCCTGCCAAAACAACTGCAACAGGCAAGTCAAACAGAATGAAGTTCATTTGCGGCGCTCTTATTTCACTCATTGTTATTCTGGTTCTCGGCATTTTCGGCTGGCGCTATTACACGTTGCCGAACTCAGACGAAAAGATGAACTACGGTAACGTTGCCCTCACAGTAGGCGAGGAAGAAGTTTCAATCGGTATGTATAATTACTATTACAATTCGATTTATCAAAACTATCTTCAGTACGCTCAGCAGGGTTACTACCAACTTGACACTACAAAGGACTTCAGCAAGCAGTACACAACAAACGCAAAGGGCAAAAAAGTCACCTGGGAGCAGATGTTTAAGGACGACACTGTTGACAGACTCCAGTACATTCTCGCTCTGTACCACGCCGGTGTTGAAAACGGTGTTGAACTCAATAAGGAGCAAAAAGACCAGATTAAACAGCAGGTAAGCGACCTTAAAAAGTCTGCAAGCGAAAGCGAACAGTCTGTTGACGAGTATATCTCAGAACAGTTTGGCGATTACTGCGGTCTTGCCACAATCAAAAAAATGCTCACACAGGCATTCATCGCAAACAACTACTACAGACAGTTCCTTATCGACAACAAGCCGACTGAAAAGGAAGTTAACGCTTATTTCAAAAAGAATAAAGATAACTTTACACAGGTAAATATCGGTTACATTCCGATTCCTTATAACGCAGACGACGGCACCGCACGAGCAAAGGCTGAAAAAGAAGCGGCTAAATATGCAAAGCAGGTCAAGAACCTTGATGACCTTAAACTTCTTGTGCCAAAGGCTTGTAAAGACCTCATCAAGCAGTATGTAGCCGCAGGTCAGTACGAGGACGAGGATTCCTGCGCAGAAGCAATTGCAGGTATGCTTGAAGTTTCTGTTGTCAAGAGCGACACTTCATTCCCCGACGGCGCAAAAGACTGGCTCTTCTCAAGCAAGACAAAGAAGAATACCACAACAACATTTACCGACGCTAACAACGCGGTTGTTTACATTCTTCTCAAGATAAGCGACGTGTCAATTAAAGACGACGTAACATATTCTGTCAGACACATCCTCGTTAAGCCTGAAACCGGCAAAGAGAAGGAAGAATCTTCCGACACAAACAGCACTCCTAAGTATACCAAGGCACAGTGGGACGCTGCTAAAAAGAAGGCTGACAAGTACCTTGCAGAATACAAAAAAGGCAAGAAAAACGAACTCAGTTTCGCAACCCTTGCCGAGGAGTATTCCGACGATACTGAGTCAACATCAAAGGGCTCAAGCGGTATGTACGGCGGTTTGTACGACGGCGTATCACTCGGTCAGATGGTTCCGAGTTTTGAAAAGTGGGCAACCGATAAATCAAGAAAATACGGCGATATGGGTATTGTTAAATCCGATTTCGGTTACCACATTATGTTCTTTGTTGAAAACGTACCTTACTACTACCACGAATGTGAGGAAGCGGTAATCAACGAAAAAGGCGACGAATTCGTCAGCGAGGCAGTTGTTAAGTACCATAATTCAGTTATGGAAAAAACTACTGTAGCAAAGCCTGAAAAGGCGTCTGCGGCTGACCAGACAGCACAGCAGAGCGCAGAGGCACAGACTCAAGCGACTACTGAAGCGGCAACACAGGCTGACAATACTGTTGAAGGCAAAGACGACTAATAATTAAATTAAATGTATTTTAAAAGGT
>ONXZ01000169.1 GCA_900321905.1 uncultured Eubacteriales bacterium | reverse complement strand
GTTGGCGTTTACTCGTTTAACACGGTGAACGAGGAGGCGGCGCAAATCAGAAATAAAGTGCTTGAAACCGTTATGGCGCACGACTGGGCGCTGCAAATGCACGGCTTTTATGCCGATACGGAGAAAAAGACTCTGCGCTTTGACGTGGTTGTGAGCTTCGATATTGACGACAAGGAGGCAATCGCAATCCTCACGGACGAAATACAGAAGCTCTACCCCGACTATAAGCTTATGATTGTGCCTGATATTGACGCGTAAAAAACCGGCAAAACACTGAAAAAGGACAACACTGCGGTGCTGTCCTTTTTTGTTATGAGTATTTTCTGATAATATCCTCGGCGACCTGCTTTTTTGTGACACAGCGGTTCATAGCCTCTTTTTCAAGGTATCGGTGCGCCTCGGGCTCAAGCAGATTTTCGTTGCTGATAAGCAGCCACTTCGCCTTGTTGACAAGACGGATTTCATCCATCTTATCTTCGATTTTCGTCGTCTTGTTTTCAAAACCAGTAAGCTTCAGCTTCGCCGCAAGCAACCAGCGGATAGCGTTGTCCATAGCCTGCTTGGATATAGGCTTTGGCAGCGTGAACACACCATGCTCCGCAACCTTTGCATACACGTCGCCGTGTATCTCGTTCCTGATTAAAAACAGCACAAGCGCGTTTTTTGCAGTGCTGCAGTCAATCGCAAAGCGCATACCCAAATCATCTTTGAGAGGGGCGTTGATTATTACAAAATCAAAGCCGCGCTCCGCCACAGCCCTTTGCGCTGCGGCAACGGTTGACACCTTGACAATCGGCTGAAAGCTCGTTTTGGGGAGCATTGTCGCCATTGCATTGTGAAAATCGTCTGCCGCTGACACAACAAGCACACTGTAGCTATGCTCTTTTAATGACAATTTGCTCCCTCCTTTCAGTCTGTGACTATGTTTTTATTTGCAATAGATGTCAAATATTCTTTGCGGAATAAACTGCTTTATAAATTCGCTCTTTGCCGCCGCTTCCTTTGCTTCACTGAGCGACTGCGGTAACAGCTCAAACTTCGCCAATGTTTCCTCGTCCGCTGTGTAGAGGTTGAAGTCTGCTACATACGGCAAATCAACCTCGTTTTGTATGCCGTAAAGTCCCGAGTAAATCATCAGCGCAAATGCGATATACGGGTTAACTGACGGGTCAGCGCTGCGCAGTTCCGCTCTTTTGTACTGACCTACTGCCGCAGGTATGCGCACAAGTTGCGAACGGTTTTCGCTCGACCATGAAACGTATCTCGGCGCTTTGTTGTTGCCAAGTCGTGCATATGATTTTTCAGTCGGGTTCAGGAATACCGTCATATCAACCGCCTTGTCAAGCACGCCCGCAATCATATACGGCATAATATTGTCTGCGCCGTCAGAAGACTTAACCGATACATTGATATGGAAACCGTTGCCCGGCTTGTCGTCAATCGGTTTTGGTGAAAAGTCGGCAAACAGACCGTTGCGGTTAGCCACCGTATTAACAACTGTCTGCAGAGTCATTACGTTGTCTGCAGCGGTAAGCGCGTCAGAATAGCGGAAGTCGATTTCGTTCTGCCCCGGTCCTTCCTCATGGTGCGAACTCTCGGGTGAAATGCCCATTTGTTCAAGGGTCAGGCAGATTTCGCGGCGGATATTTTCGCCCCTGTCAAACGGTGCTAAATCCATATATCCCGCCTTGTCATACGGGATTTGTGTAGGCTCGTTATTTTCGTCAAGTTTAAACAGATAAAACTCCTGCTCCGCGCCGAAGTAGAAGGAGTATCCTGCCTCCTCCGCCGCTTTTACAGCGTTTTTGAGCAACGACCTTGTGTCGCACTCAAACGGCTTGCCATCGGGGTAGGTTATCGAGCAGAACATCCTCACAACCTTGCCCTGTTCAGGTCGCCACGGCAAAATCATAAGCGTGTCAGCGTCGGGGTGCAGCAGCAAATCGGAGTGTACCTCGCCGCCAAAACCTGATATTGCGGAGCCGTCAAGCGCAATGCCGTAGCCGAAAGCGCGCTCGAGTTCATCTGACATTATAGAGATGTTTTTTTGCCTGCCCCAAACGTCGCAAAACGCAAGGCGCACAAATTTTACATCTTCTTCAATACAAAACTGAATAACCTCATCTTTTGTATACTTCATCTTTTTACCTTCTTTCAAAAAATGCGCCCATTAAATACAGGGGACCCCGTAATTAATGAACGCCCTTGCTCACATAATTTATAATATAAATATACAATAACCTATATATTATGTCAAGCAAAATGTGCATCACGGCAATTATAAACTAAAAATAAACTTTCATAACTTTTCATAAACAATTAGAAAAACTGTTCATTTTTTGACATATGTCTGCTATTATATAGTTAACGAAGGTAAGGAGATAACTTTATGCACATAACACAAAACTTGTATTCGTGGTGCTTTATCGCAGGCATATTGCTCAATCTGCTGTTTGTATTTTTTGAAACACGGCGGTATAAAATGCCGACTCTGCAAAGTTTCGGCTTGGTAGTTTTTGAGGCTATGGGTATGATTTTCGGCGCAAAACTGCTCGCCTGCTTTCAGACAGGGAATTACAATATCATAACTGCAGGCTTTTCGTCTTACGGCGGTTTAATCGGCGCGCTGTTTATGGTGTGGCTGTACTCTGTTTTGCTAAAAACAAAACTCGCACCGCTTATGTGCATTGCGATTATACCGATGTCGCTGACCTATGCTGTGGGCAAAATCGGCTGCTTCACCGCAGGGTGCTGCCACGGCATACCGTACAGCGGCGTGATGAATGTTATATACGATAACTCAAAATCCGCACCGCACGGTGCATCGCTTTTTCCCGTGCAACTTGCGGAAGCGGTGGCATTTTTGCTCCTGTTTGCGGCGTTTTACCTCTATTACAGAACACATGAGTTCTCGGCAAAGCATGTTTGCATTTACATTATGGCGCTGTCTGCGGTCAAAGGCGCGCTCTATTACCTGCGCGACGAGTCAATCGGCAATCCCCTCGGCTCGCACCAGATAATATGTATATCCTTATTTTTAATCAGCATTGCAATGTTAATTTATATCACTTTAAAGAAAAGGGTGAAAAATCGTGAGCAACTTCAAACAGGATTATAACTTGTCAGAAACGCAAAAAGATGATGAGAAAAAACAGGTAAACTCTTTAATCAGATGGTGGGCAGTCTGCGTTTTCATTAGCGTCGGCATTGCAGGGTATCATGTTGCAATTATGGAGATAAACGCGCTTCCTTATCCTTCCGGTATTGTGTTGTGCTTGTTGGGTATTACTGCGGCATTGGCTACGGTCGCACAGCACATCATTGCAATAGTCGGCAAAGTTGATTACCGCACTAACAGCGCTATGAATACTGTGTTTATAATAGATATGGTTTTGCTTGGCATTACAGTCGTTATGCTGATAGCGCTTGTTTCCCTGATTAAAGCGTGTAACGATTGCGGATAAAGGAGGTTTAATATGACTAACTTCGAGCAGAATTACAATTTCAACCAACCTCAAAACGGTAATAATTTACCGAATAATGACGAAAACAAAACGGTTAAAGTATTGTTTATCACCTGGTGTGTGCTTGTAGCGATACCGGTGATTTTGTTTAACATTATTCCGCTTTTTGAAAATTACATTGACTATGACGGTGGCGTGCAGACATTTGCAGACCTTGCCCTTTATATCACATATGGCATAATTGTAGTGTGCGTCATAGCGCACCACATAATTGCAATTGTCGGCAAAATCAAGTTTAGGAATAATAAAAGAATGCACGAGATTTTTATTGTCGATATGGTCTTGCTCGCTATGTTGGCAGCAGGACTTCTTGCTATTGCAGCGCTCAGCCTTGCCTGCGACTGGATGTGCGGCGACTGCGGATAAACGCAGGGAGATTTAGTAATGAAAGAATATGAACAGGATTATTATTTTGAAAATAATAACGACACTTCAAAACTGCAATCAAATGAGAAAAAGACGGTAAGCAGATGCTTTACCGTTTGGCTGGTGTGCGCAATCATTTCGTTTGCAATACCGATTGTTGCCGCGCTGATATCGTTCATCGTACTCGGCTTTAACCCTCTTGCTGTTTTCGGCGCATATATAGAAATCAAGGACACTTTGGGAATTGTGGGCTATTTTTCGCCGCTGATAATCGCTACAATAAGCATTGTGCAGCACGTCATCGCGATTGTGAACAGGATAAACTATCCGCTTAATGAAAAGGCAGACACGATGTTCAGAGCG
>ONXZ01000093.1 GCA_900321905.1 uncultured Eubacteriales bacterium | reverse complement strand
ATACCTTTATGTCCGTGCAGTTTTGCGTATTCGCCGTCATGGATGTATCCGCCACGCAGAAGTTCGTTAACCTCGCAGTGAGCAGAAATTGCTTTGCCGAGTTTAGCGCACTCCTGCATTGCTTTTTTCATATCATCTTCGCCCTGAACGCCGCAGCCGTCGTCTGAAAAGCCGACTGCAAGTTCTTTAAGGCTGTCAAAATCGACAAGTTCGCCTGCCCCTCTTCTGCCTTTGGTGATTGAAGCAAATGGGTAAACGTGAATTTCAGCGTCACGTTTTATTATATCAAGTTGAGTGTTAATACCAGAAACGCTGTCGGGTACGGGATTGACGTTTGGCATTGTGCAAACGGCTGTGTACCCTGCCTTTGCCGCAGCAGCGGTGCCGGCTTTAATCGTCTCTTTATAAGAAAAACCCGGCTCGCGAAGATGAACGTGAACATCTGCGAAAGCCGGAATTAAATACTTACCCTGTGCATTGATAACGGTATCGGCGTTATTAGAAAAAAAGCCACCGATAGCGGCAATTTTGCCACCGTCGATAAGCACATCATTTTTTATAAAATCATCGCCTGTATAGACAAATGCGTTTTTAATTAACATACTCATAAGCGCACGCCCTTTCGGGATTATATTATATAATGATTTAGTAAAATAGTCAACAATAAATTGTATATAAAAAATAAATAATGCAAGATGCACACAATATGCATCTTGCACAATGATTAGTGTTATTTTGTCTTTACGCTTTTAATACCGCTCCATGCTGAGTAATACTTTTTACTTTTTACAACGCGGTATGTTCTTATTCTTACATAATATTTTTTGCCTTTTGCAAGTTTTTGAACCTTTTTTGTAGTAGTTTTATTATTTGCTATTGTAATTTTTTTACTCTTTTTAAAATCACGATTTAGCGAATACTCTATCTGATAACCGGATGTTTGCGCCGTAACCTTGCTCCATTTTAAGTTAAAGCCCTTTTGGATAGCCGTTATGCTCTTTATAGTTGTGGCTTTAGGAACAATTTTAAAAGTCAGATTCTTTTTGCCGCTGTAATTACCTTTAAATGTTATAGTTGCCGTCGCAGTTCCGACATTTTTATTATTGGAATAGGTTAGCGAGTAGTTGCTTGCAGAAATCTGTGATGCTTTCGAATTAAGCACACTAACCGCAGGCTTTTTAACTTTACCGTTGTAGACAAAACTATTACTTTTAAGTTTAACAGTTTTGATTGCGGGTATTATTTGTGTTTTTGTTTTTCCGCATATGGCGCATTTATATGTAATCAGACCGTCTTTATTAAATGTTGCTTTGGCTATCTTGTCTTGTTTGAATATGTGACTCAAAGACTCAAGATTATAAATGACATTTTCATCAAGAATTCCGTCAGGCACACTGCCCTGTTTATATTGCCACATATCTGCAACAAGTCCTGTTTTACCAACTGCGATGGGTTTGCTAAAATCAGGCGCAACATCAGGATAGTATGCATACCAGACTTTGTAGCCGTTATTTTTTATTACGCTTGTGTCGATATAATTATTAAACCAATTTGTGTTTGCATAAACCATTGGAACATATCCTGCGTTCATAATTTTGTCGCAGAATATTTTAATCTGTTTTGACACCTGCGTTTTGCCGAGAGCAGCAATTCTGTTATCCTCAAGGTCATAGGCAACAGGTAATTTCAAATACTCCTTATATTCGCCAAGCGATTCAATTGTTTTCAAAACATAATCTGCGTCGCCTTTTGCCTCGCTGTCGTCATATGCGTATGAATAATAATACACACCGTATGGGATTTTATTTTCATGTGCTGCCTTTACATTTTCATAAAACTTTTTGTCAATGTGGTCAGTAGTATAGCCAAGTCGAATCATAACAAAATCTTTGCCGCTTTTCATAATTTGAGAAGATATAACTTCATTATGTTCGGAAACATCATAACCGTAATGATAATCTGCTGCAAAGACATTTGTCGCAGGCAAAAGCATAAGAATGACGGCAATGAATGTTGATAAAAATCTTTTCATTATAAAAATTCCTTAATTATTCAACAGTTACAACCTTTGCGAGGTTACGCGGTTTGTCGACATCAAGACCCTTGTCAGACGAAACGTAGTACGCAAGCAGTTGCATTGCGATGATTGACGGAATCGCCATAAAGTCGTCGTCAAGATTAGGCAGTTCAAACGAACATTCAACGTCTTTCGATTTGAGGCTACTTTTGATAAACGTGATTACGTCAGCGCCCCTTGACTGCACCTCGCGGATATTCGAAACCTGCTTTGACATCAAATCGCTCTGAGAAAGAAGTGCGATAACAGGCGTTTGATTTGTGATGAGCGCGATTGTGCCGTGCTTTAGTTCGCCTGAAGCAAAGGCTTCCGAGTGGATATATGAAATCTCTTTAAGTTTGAGCGACGCTTCAAGCAGCGTCGGGTAGTCGAGTCCCCTGCCAATCATAAATGTATGCTCTGCTGTGAGCATATCGTTTGACAGATGATGAATTGCGTCTCTGCGCTCAAGTATATCAGTAACAGCAGCAGGAACTTTTTGCAGTTCTGTAATGAAGTTCTGCGTGCTGTAATCGTTGAGCAGCCCGCGAATATGCGCCATTTTAGCGGCAATCAGATAAAATACTGCAACCTGTGTTGTGTATGCCTTGGTAGAAGCAACAGCGATTTCAGGACCTGCGTTTGTGTAGATTACATTCTCGCTCTCACGGGCAATGGTCGAGCCTTTAACGTTAACGATAGACAGCGACCTGGCTCCTTTGCGGCGGGCATATTTGAGTGCCTCAAGAGTATCAATGGTTTCACCGCTTTGTGAAACGCAAATAACAAGCGTTTTGTCGTTTATAATCGGGTCGTTATACATATACTCACTCGCCATATTAACCGTTACAGGCACTTTGCAGTATTTTTCAATAATATGCTTGCCTATAAGTCCTGCGTGCATAGCCGTGCCGCAGGCGATAACGGTGATATTGTCGCAGTCGGTGAAAATGCTGTCGTCAACATTGTCGCCTGTAAAGTCCGGCATACCGTCAACAATGCGGCTTGAAATGGTCTTTTCAATAACCTCGGGCTGTTCCATTATCTCCTTTTCCATATAGAAAGGATAGCCTTTTTTGCCGCTGTTTTTGATATCCCAGTCGAGTTTGAGCATATCAGGCTCGATAGCATTACCGTTGAAATCCTTGATATCAATACCGTCGGCAGAGATCTCTGCAACGGAAAATTCAGGAAGTACAAAGTAATCTTCGCTGTACTCGCCGATAGCCATAATGTCGGAAGCAATATATGCGCCATCTTTGTTCTGACAGCATACAATCGGGCTGACGTTACGAACTGCGTACATTTTGTTTGGAATATCGTCAAACATAATAGCAAGACCGAAAGTACCCGAAAGTTCCTTAACGGCTCTTACGATTGCGTCAAACGGATTTCCCTCATAATATGCGTCAATAAGCGCGGCAACAACTTCAGAGTCAGTCTGGGACTTAAGTTTTGAGCCAACGCCGAGTTGGTTTTTGATGGCTGCATAGTTTTCAACAATACCGTTGTGAACAAGAGTTACCCTGCCGAATTTGTGAGGGTGCGAGTTGGTGTCGCTAACTCCGCCGTGGGTTGCCCAGCGAGTGTGACCGATACCTGTTGTACCCTTGACAGAATCACACTTTTGCTGCAACTTTTCAACTCTGCCTTCGCATTTTGTAACAAGAGTTTCGTTAAAATCAGGGTGATAAACCGCGATACCTGCGCTGTCGTATCCCCTGTATTCAAGAGTTTTAAGGCCTTTGAGCAGGATTCCCCTTGCTTCGCTGTAGCCTGTATAGCCAATAATTCCGCACATAGAATTAACCTCACTTTAATAATTGTAATTAATATTATCCCATATATTGTGCATTTTGTCAATAATTATTTGCTTTATAAATATATGTTGAAAATTATGCCGCAATCTGCTAAAATGTACATATTAACCGAAAAGGACGATTTTTATGGACATTCAAAAACAATTACAGCAGGAGTTTTCGCTCAAACCCTGGCAGGTTGAAAACACACTTAAACTTATTGACGACGGCAACACTATCCCGTTTATCGCAAGGTACAGGAAGGAAGCGACAGGCTCACTTGACGACCAACTTCTTCGTGAGTTAAACGACAGGCTCGCATACCTTCGCAACCTTGAAGAGCAAAAAGAAAAAGTTATCGCTTCAATCACAGAGCAGGAACTTATGACCGATGAGATTATGCAGGCGATTGACGGCGTTAAGACAATGACTGAACTTGAGGACATCTACCGTCCGTTCAGACCAAAGCGCAAGACGAGGGCTTCTGTCGCAAAGGCTAAAGGTCTTGGCGGACTTGCTGACAAAATACTTGAGCAAAACAAGTCCGACGTCCCGTCTGCCCTTGCAGAGGACTACCTTAATGATGAGGTTGAAAGCGTAGACGACGCTCTGCAAGGCGCTATGGACATTATTGCAGAGAGCATATCCGATAACGCTGACGACAGAAAAGTGTTGCGCTACGCAATCCGCAGTAACGGTATGATTACCACAAAGGGCGCTGACGACGACCTCGGCGTTTATGAGATGTACGCAGAGTACAGCGAGCCGATTAAGAGCATTGCACAGCACCGCACGCTTGCTATTAACCGAGGTGAAAAAGAGGGCAAACTCAAAGTGTCGGTTGACTTTGACAAGACTATTGCAACGGACCTGCTCAAAAGCCGCCACGTTATCAACACGAGCGACAGCGCAAAACTTGTTGAAACTGCTATTGACGACGCGTTTACAAGGCTTATATTCCCCTCTATTGAGCGAGAACTGCGCAACGAAATCACTGACAAGGCTAACGAGAGTTCAATAAAAGTATTTGGCGAAAACACCCGCAATCTGCTTATGCAGCCGCCTGTTAAAGGCAGGGTTACAATCGGACTTGACCCCGGTTACAGAACAGGGTGCAAGGTTGCCGTTGTGTCAGAAACAGGCAAGGTGCTTGACACAGGGGTTATTTATCCTGCTCCTCCGCACAGCAAGATTGACGAGGCGAAGAAGATTATCAAAGAACTTGTTAAAAAACACGGCGTAAAGATGTTTGCAATCGGTAACGGCACTGCCTCACACGAAACCGAGGTGTTTGCCGCTGAGGTTATCAAGGAACTTGACTGCGGCATAACATATATGGTCGTCAGCGAAGCAGGCGCGTCTGTATACAGCGCAAGCAAACTCGCTGCCGAAGAATTTCCGCAGTTTGACGTCAGTCTGCGCAGCGCGGTATCTATCGCAAGACGTTTGCAGGACCCGCTTGCAGAACTTGTTAAGATTGACCCCAAGGCAATCGGCGTTGGTCAGTATCAGCACGATATGCCGCAAAAGGAACTCGGCGCGGCGCTTGACGGCGTTGTTGAGGACTGTGTTAACTCAGTCGGCGTTGACCTCAACACCGCTTCACCTCAACTGCTTTCAAGGGTTGCAGGCGTTTCGTCAGCCGTTGCAAAAAATATTGTTAAGTACCGCGAAGATAACGGTCAGTTTACTTCAAGGAGCGAACTGACTAAAGTTTCAAAACTCGGACCTAAAGCGTTTGAACAGTGCGCCGGCTTTTTGCGTGTTGCTGAAAGCGACAATGTACTTGACAACACAGCAGTTCACCCTGAAAGTTACAAGGCGGCTGCAAAACTGCTGAAGATTTGCGGCGTTGACGATGAAGATGTACGCGCAGGTAACATCGCCACATTAAAACTCAAAGTCAAGACAGACGGCACTTCCGCCCTTGCTGCCGAACTCGGCATTGGCGAACCCACTCTTGTTGATATAATTGACGAACTTGCAAAGCCCGGTCGCGACCCGCGTGACGAACTGCCGCAGCCGATGCTGCGCAGCGATGTAATGGGCATTGAGGACCTCAAAGCAGGTATGGAACTAAAAGGCACGGTGCGCAACGTTATTGACTTTGGTGCGTTTGTTGATGTAGGCGTTCATCAGGA
>ONXZ01000060.1 GCA_900321905.1 uncultured Eubacteriales bacterium | reverse complement strand
CATGCTTTTTTTATTGTTACAAATTTTTGTATTTTTCTATTTTTATCTTCTGGTTTTAATACAAAATTAAATATATTTATATCAATTTCTCTTGCTTGATTTGTAATATTATTCATTGTCTGTATCCAAGCCATCATATTTTCGGCTTTGAGTTTTTCAGTTACGCTTTGCCGTTCTTTAAGTTGCTTCACAAGAGTATTGTACATCTCCGCTGCTCTAATGTCAACATCATGCAAGTATGAGTTCAGTTTACAACTTGTTTTTAAGTTG
The DNA here is from genome assembly GCA_900321905.1 of uncultured Eubacteriales bacterium. Taxonomy (GTDB): domain Bacteria; phylum Bacillota; class Clostridia; order Oscillospirales; family Acutalibacteraceae; genus Eubacterium_R. The sequence continues at coordinate 7,293 of ONXZ01000060.1, read as the reverse complement.
AGATAAAAAGCTTTGCGATGGTGCTTGATATAATCAAGGTGCCTCTGTCCCCACATTCCAATCTCATAATTCGTTTCGGTTGAAATGAGGTTCGGCAGATACACTCCGTTTACAAGCGTGTAATCAAGTCCATTCTTTTCATCAGTAATATACTTTTTCATTATATAATCCTCCGTATGCTTAATTGATTATGTGATTTTCCATACCTACAATCAAACATCGGCTGATAAAAAAACTGAAGGCATCCACCCTCCTTATAGAGTGGACGCCTTGGGGTGATTTTTAATACAGTTATAGCGAAAAAGATGCCATTTTCAGGCTGACATTCTTTATGACGGACACCCCTAACAGTCTTATTTTTCACGTTCAAGGCGGAATTTAACCGAACGTTTGAGGTATTTGAGATAATCCTCGTCACGGCACATCGCCTTTTCGGGAATGTCTGAAAGTTTGGCGACAGGTCTGCCGTTAACATACTGTAACTTGATTACAATATTCAGCGCCTTTTCGCAGGTGTCGTTTGTGCAGAATGTGCCAATGCCAAAGGATACTTTGGTCCTGTCCTTAAAGTGCTCAAAAAGCGCCTGCGCCCTGTCAAAATCAAGGCTGTCGCTAAACAAAAGCAGTTTGCTTTTTGGGTCAACGCCGTATTTTTTGTAGTGGGCAATCAGTTTTTCGCCCCACTCATACGGGTCGCCGCTGTCGTGGCGAACGCCCGAATAGTTGTTGACCATTGAGCGGTTAAAGTCGAGCAAAAACAAATCTGTTGTGATGGTATCTGTGAGCGCTGTGCCGTTGTCGCCGTCGTATTCGTCGTACCAGTCTGTCATAGCATAGTGGTTTGTGTACGCAAGCGGAATGGAGTCAATTCCCTGATACATCTGCACAAACTCGTGTGCATAAGTGCCTATTGGAGTCAGGTTGTATTTCATTGCAAGGTAAACGTTTGAGGTGCCTACGCAGTTTTGTGTTTCTGTTGCAAGGCGCTTAACAACAACGTCCTCCCACTCGCGCGACAGGCGGCGCCTGCAACCGAATTCCGCAAACTTAAAGTTATATTTGCCTGAGTTAAAGTCGGCAATTTTTTTGTCGAGTTTTTCCTCAGCCGATTTGAGCAAAATGCCGTAGTCGTAGCGCATACGAAAGTAAACTTCGTTTACAATTTCAAGCAGATAAATCTCAAACTGCATTGCGGAAAAAAGCGGACCGTTAACAACAATATTAAGTTTGCCTTGCTCGTCAAGGTCAATCTTTACATATTCGCGTATCGGGCGCCACAGGCGTAAAAACTCCACGTAGTCGCTTTTGATAAACCTGATTGAGCGCAGGTAGTCAAGTTCCGCTTTTGTAAAGCGCAGCGTGCATAGGTGGTCAACCTGGTCGCTGATTTCCTGAGCCATCTCAGGTGTAAAAACAACGCCGTTATCACGGCATTTAAAGTAGTACTCACCACACAAATCCGTATGTTTGTGAAAAATCACCTGGTCCATATTGAATTTGTACAAATCTGTGTCGAGCAGTGATACAACTATTGGTGCTAATTTCATTTTATTCACCTCGCGCCGTCAGATTTCGGGTATAAACTGCGGCATAAGTTCAAGTTTAAACAGGTTCATTTTATGCAGGCGGTCAATGCGTTCTTTTGAAACAGGGTTATCAATCTCGCCTGTGCGGATATAGCGGTCAAGTTCGGCGTAGGTAAAGCCGAGTTTATCCTCGTCCGTCTTGCCGCAAAGACCGTCCGACGGAACTTTGTCAATAAGAACATCGGGCAGACCGAGCACTCTGCCGATTTGCTTCATCTCGTCAACAGTGAGGTGTGAGCAAGGGCTGAAATCGCCTACGGAATCGCCGTACCGTGTGGAGTAACCCACCCAGTCCTCAGACAGATTGCAGGTGTTTGCAACTCTGCCGTTATGGCTCTGCGACACAGCGTAAAGCGTTGACATACGTATACGCGGCGCCAGATTTTCACGGCTTTGCTGGCTGAGTTCAAACGGCAGACTGTTAACAAGTCCGTCAAAACAGTCCTTAATATTAACTGTATAATGCTTGATATCAAGGTGCTTTACAAGCAGTTTTGCCATATCAATATCACTCTGCTCGCCGTTTGGCATAAGCACGCCGATAACTCTGTCTTTGCCAAGCGCCTCAATGCAGAGAGCCGCAACGATAGAACTGTCCTTGCCGCCCGAAATACCAATTACGGCGTTGCAGCCCTTGCCGTTTTCTTCAAAAAAATCTCTTATCCAGTTAACGCAGTCGTCTTTAATCTTTTTTGCATCAAACATTTTCTGTCCTCCGTTATATAAATGTTATATAATATCAATCTGGCAACTTTTCATAGTTGCAATAGCCGCGCTGTGCGCTTGCGGCGTAACGCCTGCACAGCAGTTTTCTTTAACGCAAATTGCATTTTCGGGAAAGTTTGCCTTCAGCACAAGCGCGTTTGAAACCACGCAGATATCAGTGCAAAGACCTATAATCTCGATTGCAAAGTCATCGCCGTTTGCCCTGTCTGCAATGAGTTTTGGCAAATCTGTGCTGCCGAATGTACGCTTTTCAACTGCAGTGTAACTCTTTTTGTCAAGCGCGTTTTGTACGTCGGTGTTGAGTTTCCAGCCATCGGTGCCTTTAATGCAGTGCTCGACAGGGAGTTTTTTGCCCTCGGCGGTGTCAAGATAGTTTTCAAAATGCGTGTCAAAAGTCACAAAAATTTCGCCGTCAAAACTTTCAACTTCCTGCACAACGTTGCCGACTATTTCCTGCGCCTCGGCAGTTCCGAGCGCACCGTCAACAAAGTCTTTTTGCATATCAACAACTACTAAAAACTTTTTCATACCAAATTATCCTTTCGCATATTAAATATATAATAATCTATTCGCACCGTTTTTTCAATAGTCAGGCGGCTATTAATCGGAAAATACTGCCTCTCACTTTGACGGTGAGGGGCAATTTTTGCGCTCTTTTTGGGGCAAACAGGGGCAAAAATGTCCAAATTTGACATAATTAATGCCAATTTTTACAAAATGAAAAACATCCTCGTTCTTTGTGATATGATGTAGTCGTAGTCAAGGGGAACAAATCCCGACGGTATGTAAGGAGAGAGAAAAATGAACACACAACCGATTTATCCTAATAATTCTAACAACTCAAATCAGTATCCGCAAAGACCGGTGCAGCCTGATTACAGAGACCGCACAGTTTATGAAAACGCATATCAAAGACAGGGCTACTATCAGCAGCCTGCACCAAACGCACCACGCCCTGTATACGGCGGCGCTGCAACTGTACAAAAGGACAACACAGGCAAAATACTCGGTATTATAGGCGGCGTTATCGGTCTTGTTCTGCTTGTAGTTATCATTATGATTATTACATTATCTTCAGGCGGCAGCAACACAACTGCAACTTACACACCGAGCGTTAAATCGCCTGTAAGTTACTGCTCAGCATACGAGGCAAAACTTAACGAGATGGAAAAAGATTACCTCAACAGCAAGGGCGATGTTAAAGAAGAAAAGATAAATACTCTGCTTAAAGAGGAATATAACTATATTTCAACTTATAACGAAACACACCACACATTCACCGATGTTAAGATGAACGAAACCCACAAAACAATCGACTGCTACCTTGACGACGGCAGAATTTACAGACACTTCCCGGGCAAAAATTCCGAGTCGCAAATCGTTGACGACGAAGGCAATGTTGAGGATACGGTTAACCCGAACGACGCTGATTCCGCTGACGCTGAAACACCTGATGAGAACAGTGATGAAACTGCCGGCGACAGCAATGCAAGCGAACTTGACAGCACCTTCCTTGATACTCTCTGCAGCGACAGATGGTATATCTCAACCGTTATCAACGGCGGTTGCCAGCTTATCAGTTTTGAATTTAACGAAAACGGTGCGGTTACAGTTTACTATGAGAGTGAAAGCGAAGAAACCAGCGAAAGCACAACGCTCTATGCAAAAGAGGCTGACTGCGCAACTTTCAGCACAGATACTGACACTTATTACATTTATAACAACGATTGCTCAAACAATGTTTTTACATATGAGAGCAACTACTACAAGGGCGTTATCTCCAGACTGTCGCTTTGTGACAGCACGCTGAACGATTACTCTGTAATCTGCGGCACAAGTTGGTATTCCGACTACTTTAACAGCACGCTTGGCGTTAATGAGTTATACTTCGGCGAAGCGAGCGAGGACGAACAAACACTCGCATTCTTCACTGACGGCGAATTTTACAGCGATTACAACCTGAGCGGCACGGTTTGCAACGAAAATATGTATCACTTCTATTTACCGGAAAGCGACCTCAATATTTATGTTGAAGCAAATCCCGACTCAGACAGCGTTAATGCGTTCATCTTTGACGGCGACACAGTTCAGGTTGAAACATGGAGCCAGAATTAGTTTAAAAAACTTCGGCTGTCTGTTGAACGGACAGCCGTTTTATGTTATAATGATTTAAAAGTTTTTGGGGGAAAGAACGATGAACGACAATCCAAATTATCAGAATAATAATGGCGCGGGTAACCCGATACATCAAAAAACCGTTGCAAACGCAACCCCGTATCAGCCACAGCCGCATATACAAAACAACTCTGTGCAGCAGCAACCACCTTACATACCGCAACAACAGTTTAATCCTGTACAGCAAGGCGGCGCGGCTGTAGCGGACAGAAAACGGACAGGTCTTATCATCGGCATTATAGCAGGCACAGTCGCATTGATTGCTGTTGTTATAACCATTATTCTGGTATCTTTAGGCGCAAATACAGATAACGGTGTAGCGCAAAACCTGAACACTCCGTCGTTCCATATGGCAACATTTGAGAACGACCTTGAAGACATCGAAGAAGAGTATTACGACAGTAACGGCAACGTTAAAGACAGTTATATCAAAACCGTCCTTGATAAAGACAAACAGTATCTTGAGGACTACAACAGCAAACATCATGTTTTTGAATATATAAACATTAATTATGAGAGAAAATGTGTTGAATGTACTTTGAGTGACGGAGGCGAATTCCACTACTTCCCGGGTAAAAACTCGGAGTCGGAATACATCGAACCTGAGGAAACACAGACCGATGAAACCGAAACCGCCGATACAACAGCAGAAACAAACGACTGGCGCCAGGCATACATGGATTATCTCTACGCTTATATGGATGAAGCAGAGTATCCGGATAGCTGCAGCTTCAACCTCGTATATATAGACGATGACGATACCCCCGAGCTTGTAATAAGCGATGGCAACAGCCATGTTTCCGCTGCATCTGTTTATACTTGCGTTAATTCAGAGGTTGTTGAACTGGTCGTTGATTTAAGCGGAACTTTTGGCGCGGCCGGATATGCTGAAAGAGAAGGCCTAATATATTCAAACGTTTGCTATCAAGGTAATGATGCTACAACAATTTATAAAGTGGAATCGGGTACTTGCGAAGAGCTAATCAGCCTGTATACAAATGAAGCAGCAACGCCGGAAGGAACAACTCCTGAATATAAGATAAACGATGAATCTGTAAGCAAAGACGAATATGATGCTGCTTGGGAAGAATATGAAAATGATAATTTGTCTTACTCCTCTGATAACAGTATGGCGTTAACCGCTGATTCCATTGACTCTATCGCTAATTATTAACGATAAAAATTAAAAATTATGCAGAAGCAGGAGTTATCTCAACTTGAGATGGCTCCTGTTTTTATCTTGTTATGCTTTTTGTAGAGTCAACTGATAGTAGCGACACTTTGAACGCATACATATTTGATGACGGCACGCTGCACACAGAACAGTGGTCGGTTTACGAACATTAGAATAAATCGGAAAAAACAATAACATTTTTATGTTGACATCGTGTCAGAATAGTTGTATAATACAATTACTGACACGGTGTCAATTTATTGTTGTTAAGGGGGAGAATTATGCCAAGAGGTTCTGCCAAACTGACAAACGCACGCAGGGGCGAAATTATTGCAGCCTGCAAAGAACTTTACAAAACGATGAGTTTTAAGGAAATTACAATCAAAGAGATTGCAAATTACACCTCTTTCACCCGTCCGTCGATATATAATTATTTTGAAACTAAGGAAGAAATATTCCTCGCCATTCTGCAGGAGGAATATGAACTGTGGGTGGCGGAACTTGAGGATATTACTAACGGCAACGACAGCCTTACAAAGCGCGAGGTGGCGGAAAAACTCGCACGCTCGCTCGAACACAGACAACTACTGCTGAAACTTATGAGTATGAACCACTACGATATGGAAGCAAACAGCCGTATGGAGAGCCTTGTTGAATTTAAAAAGGCTTACGGCGCGTCTATTAACGCAGTTGAAGCAATGCTCAAAAAATTCTGCAAAGACGTTGACCAAAACGCTTTTATCTACAACTTCTTTCCGTTTATCTACGGCATTTATCCCTATGCCGTTGTTACCGAAAAGCAGAGGGAAGCGATGGATAAAGCAGGCGTAAACTACGACTATCACACTATCTATGAACTTGCGTTTACGAGCGCATTAAAACTGCTTTAAGAATAGGAGGCGCAGTATGAAATACACTAAACTCGGCAGTTCAGACCTTAACGTGTCCCGCATTTGTATGGGCTGTATGGGCTTTGGCGACAGCGGACGCGGTCAGCACGGCTGGACGCTCGACGAGGAACATTCAAGGGAAATTATAAAACGCGGTCTTGAACTCGGCGTTAATTTTTACGACACGGCAATCGCCTACCAGAGCGGCACGAGCGAGCAGTATGTCGGCAGGGCGCTGCGTGATTTTGCAAAGCGCGACGAGGTTGTTTTAGCGACAAAATTTTTGCCGCGCACACCTGAGGAAATCGCTGCGGGCATCAGCGGTCAGCAGCATATTGAAAATATGATTAACACAAGTCTTACAAATCTCGGTATGGACTACGTTGACCTTTATATCTATCATATGTGGGACTGGAACACACCGATTGAAGATATCCTTGATGGACTTAACAATGTTGTCAAAGCAGGCAAGGCGCGCTATATCGGCATTTCAAACTGCTTTGCCTGGCAACTTGCAAAAGCAAACGCAATCGCAGAAAAAGAAGGTTTTGCAAAATTTGTATCCGTGCAGGGGCATTACAACCTGATATTCCGCGAGGAAGAGCGCGAGATGGTACCTTACTGCACTGAGGAGAATATTGCAATCACGCCTTACAGCGCACTTGCAAGCGGCAGGCTCGCAAGAAAAGCAGGCTCAAACGATACAAAGAGAGCAGCCGAGGACGCATACGCAAAATTCAAA
>ONXZ01000067.1 GCA_900321905.1 uncultured Eubacteriales bacterium | reverse complement strand
ATCGGCGTTACGGGTATGACAGTAACTAATGTTATGGGCTGCGGCGTTCAGAAGGGACACAATATCAAGAAATACCGTGGCGTTGAGATTGAAGAAATGAATCTCAACCCGAAAATGAAACTTGAAATGGTAGTTTCCGCTGTCCCTGTTTCAGACGTTGTAGAGGCGGCACGCCGTGTGCTTTACACAGGCAATATCGGCGACGGTAAAATCTTCATCTATGAGGTTGACGACGTTGTCAAGGTTCGTACAGGTGAACACGGTTATGACGCACTTCAAGGCGAAGACGATATTTAAAACATAACCTTATGGGGCGACTTTATGTCGCCCATAAGCCATATAAAAGGGAGAGAGAAATATGTGTTCAATTATGGGATATTGCAGCCCCGAGGCTGATTTGAAAATATTTAAAAAGGGATTTGCACGCACTAAGTCGCGCGGACCCGACGACAGCAGAATTGTTGATACGGGAAGCGGACTTCTCGGCTTTCATCGACTTTCGATTATGGGGCTTACGCCGTTGGGCATGCAGCCCTTTGAGCGCGACGGAAGCTATGTCGTTTGCAACGGCGAGCTTTACGGCTTTGAAAAGGAACGGGAAGCGCTCAGAGAAAAAGGATATTATTTTCATTCGGACAGCGATTGCGAAATTATCCTTCCGATGTATTTTGAATACGGAACTGATATGTTTGCAAAGCTTGACGCAGAATTTGCATGCATTATCTATGACGGCAAAACAAGTGGTTTTATCGCAGCCCGTGACCCGATTGGTATTCGTCCGCTTTATTATGGTTATGACAAACAGGATAATATTCTGTTTGCAAGCGAAGCCAAAAACCTTGTCGGTCTTGCAGAGAAGATTATGCCGTTCCCACCCGGTCATTATTATAAAAATGGTGAATTCATTTGTTACTGTGACATCGCTAAAACTGAAGCAGTCTGCCACGATGATGTTGAAACGGCTTGCGCCGTTATCCGTGACAAACTGGTTACAGGAGTTAAAAAACGCCTTGTGTCAGACGCAAAGGTCGGATTTCTGCTTTCGGGCGGTCTGGATTCCTCTCTTGTCTGTGCGATTGCGGCACGTGAAAGCGACAAGCCGATTGAAACCTTTGCAATCGGAATGAGCGAGGACGCCATTGATTTGAAATATGCAAGGCAGGTTGCCGATTTTATCGGCTCTCATCATACCGAAATATATATGACTCCCGACGAGGTTATTTCTTCGCTTGAAGAACTGATAGAGCTTCTCGGAACATACGATATAACCACCGTTCGAGCGAGTATGGGTATGTACCTTTTATGCAAGGCAATCCACGAGCAGACGGATATCCGTGTGCTTCTTACCGGCGAGATTTCAGATGAGCTGTTCGGCTATAAATATACGGATTTTGCACCGTCGGCAGAAGCATTCCAAAAGGAAGCGGAAAAGCGAATCAGAGAGCTTCATATGTATGATGTGCTTCGTGCAGACCGCTGTATTTCCGTCAACTCGCTTGAAGCAAGAGTACCCTTCGGCGATTTGGATTTCGTTCGCTATGTAATGAGCCTTGACCCTGAAATAAAAATTAACAAATACGGCAAGGGGAAATATCTTCTGCGCCACGCATTTGAAGGAATGGGGCTTCTTCCCGAGTCTATTCTTTGGCGTGAAAAGGCGGCGTTTTCAGATGCAGTAGGTCATTCTATGGTTGACTACCTCAAGGAATATGCCCAGAGTCGGTATTCAGACACTGAATTTGAAGAATTAAGGCTCAAATACAGCCATGCGCAGCCCTTCACAAAGGAGTCGCTGCTCTATCGAGAGATATTTGAAAAATACTATCCGAATCAGTCAGAAATGATTACTGACTTCTGGATGCCGAATAAAGAATGGGAGGGCTGTGATGTCAACGACCCCTCCGCCCGCGTTCTCTCTAACTACGGAGAAAGCGGAAAATAAATGATAGGTGATAGTAATGATTGATGCAGAGAAGGTCAAGGACGATTGCGTTAAATGGATTAGAGAGTTTTTTGAAGAAAACGGAAAAGGTTGTAATGCAATTGTTGGAATTTCAGGCGGCAAGGACAGCTCCGTTGTCGCCGCCTTATGTGTCGAAGCACTTGGCAGGGACAGAGTAATCGGCGTACTGATGCCAAACGGTGAGCAGTCGGATATCGATATGGCAAGACTGCTTGTTCAGCACCTTAACATAAAGAGTTATACGGTGAATATAAAAGCCGCAGTTGACGGTGTTATCTCAGCCTTGCCGTTTGATGCGACTCCTCAAACACTGACGAATATCCCTGCAAGAATACGAATGACAACGCTTTACGCAGTTGCACAAAGTCACAACGGAAGGGTTGCCAATACCTGTAATCTCAGCGAGGATTGGGTCGGCTACTCAACCCGATACGGCGACAATGCAGGCGATTTCAGTCCCTGCTCATTTCTGACTGTGCAGGAGGTTAAGGAGATAGGCAGATTGTTAAAACTTCCGGATGCTCTTGTTGATAAAACGCCGATTGACGGGCTCTGCGGTAAAACGGACGAGGAAAACCTCGGCTTTACCTATGAAGTGCTTGACGGCTATATCCGAACAGGTCAGATTGACGATAAAGACACGAAAGCAGTCATTGACAAAAAGCATAAAGATAATCTGTTTAAGCTATCTTATATGCCCTGCTTTCGCTATGAACCGTAAACAATAAACTTTTGGGAAAGAGAGATGCAATATGTTAAAGGAAGGACAGGTTAGAATTCCGTCGGGTTGTGCGATTGCGGCGATTATTGACAGAAAGGGCGGTTTGATTAACGGCTCTGAAATCATTAAGTCTATCGCACTTATGCATGACCGCTCCAACGGACTTGGCGGCGGCTTTGCTGCTTACGGAATTTACCCCGAGCATAAGAACGATTATGCTTTTCATATTTTTTACGAAAACAAGGAAGCACACCAGAAGTGTGAGGAATTTCTGTTTAAGCATTTCAATATTGACGCGGCTGAAAGAATACCTACTAAAAAGGTTGCTTCCATTGAAAACGGACCTGATATCTGGCGCTATTTTGGCAGAGTAAACAGAGTCCGTATGAAAAACTCCCGTCTTGACGAGGGTGAATATGTTGTACAGTGCGTAACAAAAATCAATGCCGCCTACGACGGCGCTTATATCTTTTCGTCAGGCAAAAATATGGGTTGTTTCAAGGCAGTTGGTTATCCCGAGGATGTCGGCGAATTTTATATGCTTGACCAGTATAACGCTTATCTCTGGACGGCTCACGGCAGATTTCCTACCAACACACCGGGCTGGTGGGGCGGAGCGCACCCGTTTAATATCCTTGACTGGTCCATTGTACATAACGGCGAGATATCGAGCTATGACGCTAACAGAAGATATATTGAGCAGTTCGGCTATAAATGCACGATGCAGACGGATACCGAGGTTATTACTTATCTGTTTGACCATTTAATCCGTCATCACGGCTTGCCGACGAATGTTGCGGCTGATGTTTTAACCGCCCCCGAATGGGATGAAATTGACAGGATGGATAAGGAAAAGAAGGAGTATTTCACCAACCTTCGAGCTATTTACAGCGGTGCGCTTGTCAACGGACCGTTTTCCGTTATACTCGGCTCCAACAAAGGACTTCTGGCTATCAATGACCGCTTAAAGCTTCGTTCACTGACGGCGGCAACCAAGGGCGACAGAGCCTATTTTGCGAGTGAAGAAAGTGCGATTCGCATTATTTGCCCCGAGCCTGAAAAGGTATGGTCGGTCAGCGGCGCAGATCCTGTATTTGTTCCGCTTGAAATCTATGAAAAGGAGGATGATGGATGATGATTAATTACATCCCCCGAAGATTTACAGTCGTTCGTGACAGAGAGCTTTGCATTGACTGCGGCTGCTGCGTCCGTCAATGTTCAAACGAATGTCACTATTTTTCAGACGACGGCAAAACAGCACTTGTAAAATCAGATAATTGCGTTGCCTGTCACCGCTGTGTTGACTTATGCCCGACAGGTGCGTTAAGAATAGAAAAATATATTTGTGATTACAGGGATAACGCCAACTGGACGCCGCAGTATCAGCAGGAAATCTGCCGTCAGGCGGCAACGGGCGGCGTATTGCTTTCAGGAATGGGAACGCCGAAGGATTATCCGATTTATTGGGATAAAATTCTGCTCAACGCTTCGCAGGTAACAAATCCCTCCATTGACCCCCTGCGAGAGCCGATGGAAATAAGAACCATTCTCGGCAGAAAACCCGAAAAAATCACAGTGGAAAGAAAAGGTAAATCCACAGTAGAAATGCCGCCGCAGGTTGTGCTTGAAACGCCGATTATGTTCTCTGCGATGTCCTTTGGCTCCATCAGCCTGAACGCACAGAAATCGCTTGCTATGGCAGCGAAGAATCTCGGTACGCTGTTTAACACGGGTGAAGGCGGCTTGCATCCCGATTTGAAGGATTACACGGACTGTGCTATTGTTCAGGTGGCGTCGGGCAGGTTCGGCGTTCATAAGGATTATCTTAATAATTCCCGCTTCGTTGAAATAAAAATCGGTCAGGGGGCAAAGCCGGGTATCGGCGGTCATCTTCCGGGCGAAAAGGTAAATGTTGAAGTCAGTAACGCCCGAATGATTCCCGAAGGCTCTGACGCGATTTCTCCTGCGCCGCACCACGATATTTATTCCATTGAGGATTTACGCCAGCTTATCTGGTCCATCAAGCAGGCAACCGATAATAAAAAGCCCGTTTCCGTTAAAATTGCGGCGGTGCATAACGTTGCGGCAATCGCCTCGGGCTGTGCCAGAGCAGGTGCGGATATCGTTGTCATTGACGGCTTCAGGGGCGGCACGGGCGCAGCGCCGACGAGAATAAGGGATAATGTCGGTATTCCGATTGAGCTTGCACTTGCAGCAGCGGACCAAAGACTGCGTGACGAGGGTATCCGTTCAAGAATTTCACTTGTTGCGGCGGGCTCCTTCCGTTGTTCTGCAGATATCGTCAAGGCGATTGCGCTCGGTGCAGACGCGTGCTACTGCGCTTCCGCTCCGCTGATTGCTATGGGCTGCCATATGTGCCAGACCTGTAATACGGGCAAGTGTAACTGGGGTATTGCCACGCAGCGACCTGAGCTTACAAAGCGCCTTAACCCTGACATTATGCATGAAAGGGTTGAAAATCTTATCAATGCATGGAATCACGAGATTAAAGAAATAATGGGCGGTATGGGAATTAACTCTATTGACTCGCTCAGAGGCAACAGACTGATGCTTCGCGGACTCGGGCTCAGCGAAAAAGAACTTGAAATTTTAGACATTAAACACGCAGGAGAGTAGTTATGAAAAGAGTATATGCAAAGGAAGAACTTTGTTTGAACTGCCGTCTGTGTGAGGTTTACTGTAAAACGGCTCATTCAAAGTCAAAAGATGTTATCAAGGCAAATAAATATGAGGAGCCTGCGCCGGTTTCAAGGGTTACGGTATATGGTGATAAGTTTATTTCAGCGGCGGTTAACTGCCGCCACTGTGATAACCCTAAATGCGTGCAGGCGTGTATTACGGGCGCAATGACAAAAGACAAAAAGACAGGCATCGTATCCGTGAACGGGAAAAAATGCATCGGCTGTATGACTTGCCTTGCAGTTTGTCCCTTCGGTTGTATCAAAACGGGAAAATTTGCCGTGAAGTGCGATTTGTGTCAGGGCGAGGACGAGCCCGCCTGTGTGAAAAACTGTCCGAACAGAGCGCTCGTCTATGTTGATTTGGGAGGTGAAGGATAATGAAATATGTCATCATCGGAGCCTCCGCCGCAGGGCTTGCCTGCGCAGAGCAAATCAGAAAAGAGGATAAAAGCGGCGAGATTACCGTTCTGACGAAGGAGCAGTATTTGCCTTACAGCAGACCGTCAATCTCCTATTATCTTAAGGGTGCGGTTAAGGAAAAAGAAATGTATCTCCGCAAGCCGTCATATTATGCGGCAAACAGAATTGATATTATTACGGGTGCTAAGGTAACGGAAATTGACCGAGCTGCAAAAACGGTGAAAGTCGGCAGAAAGGTTTATCCTTATGACAAGCTGTGTATCTGCACGGGCTCAAAGCCGTTTATTCCTCCGATGAAAAATGTCAGCGGTAAGGAAAATGCCTGTACCTTCCTTGATTTAGCCTCTTCAAAGGTGATTAAGGAGAAGGCAAACGGTAGTACACGGGCGGTAGTTATCGGTGCAGGTCTTATCGGTATGAAGGCGGCGGAGGGTCTTTCCAAAATCTGTAAAAGTGTGGATGTGGTTGAGCTTTCTCCCCGAATTCTTCCGTCCATTCTTGACGCTAAATCTGCCAAAGGCGTAAAAAAATATATTGAAGAAAAAGGGCATATTAAATTTCATCTCGGCGATACGGTAACCGAAGCCAAAAGCAGAGGCAAAAAAATCACTTCGGTAATTTTGAAAAGCGGCAAGGAACTGAAATGCGATATGCTGATTCTTGCCGTCGGCGTCCGTCCCGAAACGGAACTTGCAGAGAAGGCGGGGCTTGAAGTTGACAGGGGCATTATCGTTAATTCAAAAACAATGCAGACGAGCGACGAAAATATTTATGCTGCAGGCGATTGCACGGTATCAATTGATATGCTTGACGGAAGAAAAAAGGTTATTGCGCTTTGGGTAAATGCTGTTCAGCAAGGAAGCATTGCCGGCTCACAGATGGCAGGCGGCGAACAGACTCTCGGCGGTGCGTATTCCGTGAATGCGATTGATTTTTACGGACTTCGCATCTGTACCTGCGGTCTGATTAACGCCGAGGGCGAGCGGTACAGCGATAAGGTGCTTCAAAGCGGTGACAGATATAAACGGCTGATTTTTGAGGACAATCGCCTTGTCGGCTTCGTGTTGATAAATGCAAGTGAGAACGCTGGAATTTATACAAGCCTGATTGAAAATCAAACCGATTTATCAGGTCTTGAAGGCAATATATTTGAAACGCCCTCACTCTTTTTGTTTGAAAAAAGCGTGAGAGCTCAAAAGTTGAAAGGAGAAGCAGTATGAGTATTACGGCAGGACTTCGCAGATATGCCGAGGTAAACAATGAAATTAAAGAAACGCTCCTTTCAAAAAACAAAGCAGTTGTTAACGATGTTAACGGACAACGGTATATCGGCTGTGCGCTTGACGAGGGCAAAACCGTAGAAATTC
>ONXZ01000033.1 GCA_900321905.1 uncultured Eubacteriales bacterium | reverse complement strand
ATTAACGCCAGACCTCGTAAAGTTTTAAATTTTCATTCTGCCCAGGAATTATGGGACTTTGAACTCTCTAAGTGTTGCACTTAGTTTGACAAATCACTCTTTTCTTTTGTCTATGTAGTCTATGAGTGCCTGCGCTGTACCGTCGATACCGAGGCAGGAGGAGTTAATGCAAAGGTCGTAGTTACGCATATCGCCCCACTTGGTTTTGCAGTACTCGTTGTGGTACTCCTTACGGCGTTTATCCGTCTTTTCAATCAGTTTAATTGCCTGCGGCATTGAGCAGTCGCACTTTTTCATAGTGCGGTCTGTTCTGTCGTATTCGTCAGCGTAAACAAACACCGACACAAGCGCAGGATTATCCTTAAGCACATAGTCAGCGCACCTTCCGCAGATTACAAACGACTCACCCTTGTCAGCCTGTTCTTTGATAAAGTCAAACTGCATATGCGCAAGCGCATACTCGGGCGAGCTGTTGAAGCCTGCAACCGTGCGTGATGTAAAAACGTTGATACCCTTTTCATCAGCGCCTTTGAAGTCGCTCAAATCAACGCCCTTTTCCTTGCCGATTTCCGCAAGGATATTTTTATCGTAAAGCGGCACGCCGTAGTGCTTTGCAATAATCTCCGCAATATCGTGACCGCCGCTCGAAAACTCTCTGCTGATTGAAATTACAAATTGATTTGCCATAATTTACTCCTTTCAAAAACGGAAAGATTATTTCATCCTCATTATACTACTAAACGCTGCACAAGTAAACAGTTTTTTATCAATATTGCACAATTATTTTTGACAATAGCGAATAAGTTTGTTGACATTTTACTGACGTTATTATATATTAGACTTATAACATTAATTGTGCAAGGTGATATTATGGCAAAGAATAAAGACGACGTTTACCGCTATGTGCGTGAAAACAAAATACGCTCCGTAAGGCTTGCGTTTTGCGACGTTTTCGGCTGGGAAAAGAGCATATCCATAACGCCTGAGGAGGTGCTTGAAGCGTTCCAGTACGGCGTTACAATCAACGCGCGCGATGTCAAGAATTTCGGCGAAAACATATACACCGATTTAGTGCTGCACCCCCTGCCTGAAACTATGGCAGAACTGCCGCATATGGCGGAAGATGACCGTATGGTGCGTATGTTTTGCAGTATGACATTGCACGACGGAACGCCGTTTTTGCAGCGCGGCACAAAGAGCCTGCTCAAAAAGGCTATGGACATTGCAGAAGTGTCGGGATTTGAATTCTATTTCGGCACCGAACTTGAATACTATCTGCTAAAGACAGATGAGAACGGACAACCGCTTGATACGCCGCAGGATATGGCAGGATATCTTGATGTTCCGCCTGATGACAAGTGCGACGGTATCCGCCGCGGAATAACGAGAACGCTTGAAAAAATGGATGTTAAGCCGAGCAATATGTTCCACCAGCGCGGCTGGGGGCAGAACGAAATCGAATTTAGTTTTTCAAACCCAATCACCGCAGGCGACAACATCACCACCGCTAAAACGATGATAAAAGTGTCCGCTGACAGGAATAATCTTTACGCCGATTTTTCACCAACAACGTATGATAACCACCCCGGAAACTCGTGCCACATTACATTTTCGGTGCAGTCAAGCGACGGCAGAACCGACAACCTGCACCACGCTGTCGCAGGCGTGCTTGATAAGATTGCAGAAATGACTGTTTTCTTTAACCCGACTGAGGAATCGTATAACCGTCTTGGCAAATTCGGAGCGCCGAAATACGTTTCATGGTCAGGTGAAAACCGCTCGCAGCTTATGCGAATACCGCAAACAGTCGGTCACTTTCACAAGGCGGAGCTACGTTCTGCTGATGCGGCAATGAACCCTTACCTTGCGTTTGCTCTGATAATACACGCCTCGCTTTATGGCATTAAGAATCAACTTCCTCTGCCTGAGGAGGCAAACTTTGATTTTGACACGGCTGACAGCGAAACAATTGCAAAGTATAAAACGCTGCCCCAAAGTCTTGAGGAAGCGCGTGAACTTGCCAGAAACAGCGAGTTTGTAAAATCAGTTGTGCCAAAAGAAATTATTGAACTTTACTGCTGATATCAAAATAAAAGCCTTCCGTTGGAAGGCTTTTATTTTATTGGTTTTCTTTATTGCTGTTTCTTCTTTCAACAAGTTCGTCAAGCATCTGCTTGTGTTCTGCGTCCGTCATAGCGTAGTTCTTCATCGGGAGTGCAGAGAGAATCATACCAACTGCAATCGGGATTGAGATAAGGAAGAACATTGCCGCTGCGTACTTACCGCCGTCAAGTTCGTAAAAATGAGTATCGGTAGTAGCAAGCGTGTTGTTAATCTTTGCAAGGTTATCGCCTGAGAAGTGAACGATTGTATAAACTACGCCCTGAATGAGCGCTGCGATACCGCCTGCAAGTTTTGTAAGGAATGACTGACCTGAGAAGAATACACCGTCAGGACGGTAGCCCTTGTGATATTCTTCATAGTCAACGCAGTCGGCAATCATAATTGACTGCATAACGTTGATGCCGCCCATTGAAGCCGCTGCAAGTCCGATAAGAATTGCAAGGCAGATTGACCAGGGCAGTGTTGTAAGATTGCCGCCTGACAGTTTGAATGCAACAAAAATCAGAGCGTAAGGCACAGCGCCTGCGATGGTATAAAAGTTATAAATTTTTCTGTTTTCATACTTCTTAACAAGAGCAGGTGTGATTGCAGAAGCAACAAACTGTGCGCCGAATACGGCAAGCGCAATCAAACCGACTTTGAGCAAGAGCAGGCTGTCGCCGCCCTCTTTGCCGATGTTGTTAGTATCGTTATCAAGGAAATAATACATAGCAAGCGGCATTGCGAGAATCATAAGTAACTGAAGCGGTGAACGAAGCACGCCTGAAATAAGAATCTGTCTGAACGGCAGGCAGTTCCACATAATCTTGAAGTTGTCAATAAAACCGCGCTTATCCTCGGCGTCGCCGGGAACACGCTCGCGTGTTACGATACCTGCAATCTGGAAGAAAATTGTGCCGACTACTGTAAACAGAATTACTGTGAAAATCCACGCTGCCTTCTTTGTGTCGTCAATAGCCATAGCCTGTGTATATCCGTCTGTACCGACCATAGCGTTGTATTTGCCCTCAAACATGCCCTTAAACATATCGGGAATGAAGGTGATAACAGTACCGATACCGCCGATGATAGCAGCGATACGAGCAAGTCCGAGAATCTTTGCACGGTCATTCTGGTCCTCTGTCATAAGTGATGTGATACCCCAAAGCGGAATATCGCAAACTGTGAACAGCATACCCCACATTATGTAGGAAACAGCAGCCCACGCAACGATAAGGACTTTGCCGAAACCTTCAGCGTCTGTGTATCTTCCGTTAACAAAGCAGAGTATTGTCATAATTCCGATAATTACCGGGAAGAAAAGAAGGTACGGTCTGCACTTACCCCACTTTGTGTGGGTTTTATCAACGATTGTACCCATCATCGGGTCGTTGATAGCGTCCCAGATTCTTGCTACAAAAATAATTGCGCTGACCGCTGCAGCAGGAATATAAAGAACAGAGCCGAGGTAGTAACTAACAAGACCTGCGGCAATTACCTGATAAATCAGGTTTTGACCAAACATACCGGTTAAATAACCGAATAATTCACCTTTGGAATAGGTGTGACTTTTTGTTTCGCCCATTATTATTCTCCTTTTAAAATATAATTATATTGATACTATTTTAACAGAATTTTTGTTATATTACAAGTATAATTTAGATAAATTGTATAAAAGTTTATAATTATATTATAATATTAAGGATTAAACACAGTATTGTGCCGAGTGTGAGCGGAACAACAACGGATAAAAGCGTCCATTTTATGCTCTTTGTTTCCTTAAAAACAGTAAGCAAAGTTGTAGAACACGGGAAGTGAAACAGTGTGAAAACACAGGTGCAAAGCGCTGTTTTGACAGTCCAACCGTTATCTATCAGAATTTGCTGCAGCGACGAAGCGTCTGACAGTTCGCTGAGCGTTCCTGACGAAAGATAAGTCATCAGCGCAATCGGCAAAACAATTTCGTTTGCAGGGAAACCGAGGATGAACGCAAGTAAGATAACGCCGTCCATTCCGAGCGCTCTGCCCACGCCGTCAAGCGTTCCTGCAACAAGTGATAAAAGGCTGGTATCCCCTACCCTGATGTTTGCAAACGCCCATATGACAAGACCTGCAGGTGCGGCAACCACTACTGCACGAAGCAGAACAAAAACGACCTTTTCGCGCAGGCTGATTAGTATTGTCTTGGCAAACTGAGGCGCACGGTACGGCGGAAGTTCCATAATCACAGGCGTACTTTTGCCCCTGAACACAGTTTTGCCGAGTACGAAGGAAGCGGCAAACGTGCCGATAAGCGACAGCGCTATAAACGCCAGAAGAACCAAAGCGGCTGTCAGACTGCTTTTTGCAAAGAACATACCGATTATTGCAAGAAGTATAGGAAATCTGCCGTTACAAGGCGTGAGTGAGTTTGTGACAATTGCAATCAGCCGCTCACGCTTGCTGTCAATAATCCGCGCGCCGGTAACGCCGACAGCATTACAACCGAGTCCCATGCAGGTACAAAGCGACTGTTTGCCGCAGGCTCCGCATTTTTCAAAACAGTAATCAAAGTTAAAGGCAATTCGCGGAAGAAGTCCGAAGTCCTCAAGCAGAGCAAATAGAGGGAAAAAGATAGCCATAGGAGGAAGCATTACCGCAACGACCCAGAACAGCACTCGCAAAACACCGTGAACTAACAAGTCCGTAATAACCTGAGAAACACCGCCGGATGTCATAATCTGCGCCAACCGTATTTCAAGCCAATCAAAAAAGTTTGACAGCAGTTCCGACGGATAGTTTGACAGGCTGACAGTTATCCACAGTAGCAGTGCAAAGATGACCGCCATTGCCGCAAACGATGTAACTTTGCCGAGCATTATCTTATCGAGCAGGCTTTGTTGCGGCTTTTTAAATTGCTGTGTTACAGCGACGGCAATCTCCTTTGCCTTTGCAAATGACTCCTCACCCTCGTCAACCTGAATGGCTGTGGGATTCACTGCCCCTGTCGTTACAAGATGTATCTGCTCAAGCAGGTTGTTAAGTCCCCTGCCTGTGCGTGCTGTTGACTTTACAACAGGAACACCGAGCATATCGGACAGTTTATCGCCATCGACAAATATACCCTTACGCTGTGCCTCGTCGCAGAGGTTGAGCAGGACTACAGCCTTGTTTGTAAGTTGCAGTAACTGAAACACAAGCGGAAGCGAGCGTTCAAGCAGTGTGCTGTCAACAACGCATACAAGACAATCGGGCGTATGCTCTTTGAGGAACGCATCAGCCACGGCTTCCTCCTCTGACGCAGGGTGCAGCGAATATGTACCCGGCAGATCAACCACCGAGTAATCATTGAACTTGTAGTAAAATTGAGATGCTTTTGTATCAACCGTTTTGCCTATCCAATTACCCGTGTGGCGATGCATACCGGTAAGCTCGTTAAAAACGGTGCTTTTCCCGACATTGGGACTGCCTGCGAGCGCAACTGTGCGGCTGCTCATAAAATCACCACACGCTCTGCGTCACGCCTGCGAAGCGCAATAGTGCTGCCCTTGACAGCATAGAGTATTGGCGAACCAAACGCACTGCGACATAAACACTGCACCCTTTCGCCGGAAGTAAAACCCATTTCACCAAGCCGCCGCGAAAATGCGGAATCAGCATTTATAGACGATATAACACCACTTTGACCGTCTTTAAGTTCAGACAAAAACATAAAACCACCTCACGGCATTGTATGCGTGAAGCGGCTTTTTGTTAACGGTGCTTATAATTCTAAATTGTGTCTTCTGTTATAATACATTCCTTCCAGGTGCTGCGCGGCGTTGAGCAGTTGAAGTCAAGCACCTTGAGTCCCCTGACGTGGCGCGCCCAAATGCCGTAGGCAGGCAGGTTGCGAAAGCGCCAACTCTCGGGATAAACCGTGCTGTATTCGGGTATAAATGCACGTTTGTCGTAAACCTCTTTGTACGGCGCATAGCGGATATCAATGTTTTTAAGCGTTACGTCCTCAACATATTTTGTAACGCCCTTCTGCCTGAATCCTGCGACAATAATCGGAATTTCCGCATCTGTTGCGGTGATATTTTCAACACAAATATTCCTGACCTCGCCGAGCATATTGAAGGTGTCTTTTTCGGCTGAAGAAGCCTTTTCACGCTTTTTGCCGAACTCAACGGCATTTGCCGTTTCCGCCGTGACTTCCGCCGCGCGGTTGCGGTTGCAAAGGCGGATAAAAACAGGACAAGTCACGCGATTCATCTTGATATTCCTTGCCGTAACATTGCTGACAACTGAGCCGTCCGCGCTCTCAACAGCGATACCGCTGACCGAGCCGGGGTAAATATCCGTCATCAAAAATGAGCAGTCCTCAACAAGGATATTGCTGATGTCATAGGTGGTTTCCGTGCCGATTTTAAAGGCGTTGCAGCAGGATATAACCTCGCAGTTTCTGACAGTTATATCGTGCATTGCACCCTTACTTCCAAGCCAAATGGCGTTTTTGATACATATGCCGTCATCGGCAGTTGACACAAAGCAGTGGTCGATATTCAAATTGCTGCTACCCGAAATATCAAAGCCGTCTGCATTTGCGGTGTGGCGGTTGTTGTTGATAACAAAATCACGGATTTCAACGCCGTTGCAGCAATCAAGCCTGAATGACCAGTGGGCGGAGTTTTCGATAATAAAATTGTACGCCTTAACGTTGGTGCAGTCCTTAAAGTAAATAGGTCCGCCATACTTATTCTCGTGCGCAAAGCGCAGTTGAGCACGGTTGTCGCGGCGCATCTGAATAACATCAATAACCTCGGGGTGTTCAGTCTGGTTAGCGTCCCAAAGCGGTTTCCTGCCAAAATACTCTCCGTTGCCCTTAACCTTGCCGCCGCCTGTGAGTGTGATATTATCGCAACCGTCAGCATGGATAATTCCGAGATGATTGTAACCCTCACCCGTTTTGTTTGAGCAGAGCGCGCTGTCTTTTGCGATAAACAGCGTAACGCCCGACTGCAAAAAGACGGTAGTCGTAACAAAGTCACCGCCGTCAACAATAACAGTGCCGCCAACTTCTGCAGCAGCGTTAATTGCGGCGTTTATGCACTCAGCATTATCCTCATTTGCAGTATCTGCGCCGAAGTCGCAGATGTCAAAAGCGTTTTCTGTCGGCTTCTCCTGCGCGGTGATATAATCACTCTCAGGATAATAAGATGAAAAGTCAAAAGGGTAAACCTTATTAAAAGGCTCACCCTTTGTGATTCTCAAATCCTTGCCGAATAAAAGTGTGTTAAGTTTATCTAAGTAAGTACGTTTTTCTTTATTCATAGCAAAATTATCTGATACTGTGTATAAGTTGTTTGTCGCGGCGTGCGGACCAGGCAATGTTGTATGCGTGGTCACCCATTCGCTCAAGGTCCTGCATAACTTTGGTGAACACTACACCCGACTGCGTCGAGCACTTCTTTTCACGCAGACGCTGAACATGATTATCCTGTGCCTGGTTTGTCTTTTGGTCGATGCCGTCCTCAAGCATATGGAGTTTATGACCTTCCGCGTCAGTAAGACGTCCGTTTTTAAATGCGTCTACCGAGCGGTCATAGAGTTCAAGCACATCTTTGTAAGCGTCCTCAAATTCAAGCATCGCGGCTTCTGAAAAATTGAGGTTATTACTCTTTGCGTCCTTGGTGCGTTCAAGAACATTGAGCGCATGGTCGCCAATTCTCTCAAGGTCGGTTATTGTGTGAAGCACGCGGACAAAACGTTCCGACACATCGGCGTTAAGTTCGTGCGATGTGACATTAACAAGAAAGTCCGAAATCGAGTGATTAAGCCAGTTAATTAACTCTTCGTTATCAAGTATATCGCGTTCCCTTGAATCGTCGCAACTTATAAAGGCCTTACTTGCAAAGACAATATTTTCGCGCACCACCTGAGCCATACGGTTAACCTCGGCTATAACCTCCTGCGAAGTTGCCATCGGGTTATCAAGAACCTTAACGTCAATATAACTAAAGCGCATTTCCGATTCGTGTTCTTTTTGGGGGATAAGTTTTTCCGATATCTGCACAATTACGGAAACGAAAGGCAACAGCACAATTGCAGTAACTACCTTAAATATAATATGAGCCGCGGCAACCTGCACCGAACCGTCGTTTGAAATCGACGCCACCCAAGTATCAAACGGCGTAAACAGTGCGAGCGGTGTGAATATGAGCATACCGACAAAATCAAAAATGAAGTAAACCATAGCCGCTCTTTTGGCATTTGTTTTTGCGCCGATTGCCGACAAAAACAGCGGCGTAGCAGAGCCGACGTTAATGCCGATAATAAGATATATTGCAAAGTCAATAGGCATAAGTCCTTTGAGAGCAAGCATCTGCAAAACACCGATAGCGGCGCTTGACGACTGCAAAACAGAACACATAATCAAGCCTATTAACAGACCTAAAAACGGATTGTTTGCGTGTGTAATAAACGACTGGAAACTTGCGCTTGTTTTAAGAACGCCCATAGCGTCGTCGCCGCTCATAGTTTTAAGTCCAAAAAAAAGTATGCCAAACCCAAGTATCACCTGACCGAAATACTTGCGGTTGAGTTTTTTTGAAAACAGCGACATCACTGCACCGACAAAAATACATATTGGCGCAATCGCCGAAACATCAAGCGCGATAAGCACAGCGGTAATGGTGGTACCGATGTTAGCACCGATAATAACGCCTGTAGCCTGTGCAAGCGTCATAATCCCTGCGTTAAGAAAGCCCATCAGCATTACTGTTGTTGCCGATGACGACTGAATAATCACGGTCACGATAACGCCGAGGAAAAAGCCTTTAAAACGGTTGCTTGTAAGTTTTTCAAGCAGTTTTTTCATCTTGTTGCCTGCGACTTGGTTAATCGCTTCGCTCATATACTTCATACCGAAGAGGAAGAGTCCAAGTCCGCCGAACAGATAAATAATATTTTTAATTCCCATATTCGTCCTCTGATAAAGTAAATTGTGAAAAGTTCAAATTCTCACAAATATAGTATGCAACAAAACTTGTCAAATGTCAAGAAAAAGCATATCCACACACAGTGAATATGCTTTATAACAAAAGTTTGTTTTATCTGCTAAAACCGCATTAATACTTATTATGCACTTTTTCAGCAAAACACGGGAAATCTTTGATTTCAATTTTTGTGCCATCGTCAAGAATTGCAAATCCTGTCATTTTGCCAAACACCTGGTGCTGCTCTGTCTGCACAAGTTTGAGGTCGAGTTTGTCCGCCCTGTCAACTATCGGCACAAAATCCATCTCAAACCTGCCGTCGTTTGACGTGAACGTCCACGGGTCGGTGTAATTGTCGCTGATGTTAAAGGTTATTTCGTCGAGTTTGTTAGCAACGCCGTTGTAAAACACAACATTTTCGCTTGCTGCAGATGTGTTGCCGAAGCCGTAGCCAATGTTAAATCCAAACGGCACGCCGTCAACCTGGCCGCTGCCGCTGCCCCAATACCACACATTGTCATAAGTCCATACGCCGCGACCCCAGTCAAGTCCGCCAAAGTCTGTTGCAGGGTTAGCCTCAAAGGTTACGCCGTCATACTCCATTTTGCCGTGAGCGCGCATACAG
>ONXZ01000241.1 GCA_900321905.1 uncultured Eubacteriales bacterium | reverse complement strand
GAAACATCAACATCGCTGAATCTGTTGCGAGCCGCGTCAACAACCTGCTCATAAGTAAGTGCCATTTTTATTCCTCCATATAAATTGTTTGAGCATAGCGAGTTCCATATTTGCCTTCCCCCTCGGGGGAAGGTGGCTGCACGCAGTGCAGACGGATGAGGGGTATTCGCCTTGCTCTTTGTTATTTTTGTATATTCTATCACATTTTTTTACGCATATCAAGCATAATATATTGTCGAAAATAGACAAAAGTCTGCTAAAAAGTCAACACATATGGCTGATATTTGTTGAAAGTACACATAAGTTACAAAAATGTTACAAAATGGTTGTGAGAATATGCCATAGATTACAAAACGGTAAAATTGCTATAATGTCACCCGTCGGAAATGAGAAAAAGACAAATCCAAAACGGTTTTACACCGCAAAAGGAGGAGAATTATATGAACAAAAAAACTCGATTTATAGCAATTCCGATTATACTTATGTTAACCATTATAGCCTGTGCGTTTGCGCCGATGACGGCAACGGCAAACGACGAGGACTACAAACCGAGACTCACCGCGCCAAATTCAAGTATTCCGTATTATTCAACTGAACTTAACTGGTATCACCAGACAGGCACGCCGATGCCGAACTGCGTGGCGTATGCCTACGGCAGAATTTACGAGATGAACGGCGAAAAGCCGCTTATCCCCGGCGGCAACGCAGGCGAGTGGTACGGTATGAACGCAAGCGCAGGCTACTATCCTTACGGTCAGGAGCCAAAGGTGGGTGCAGTTGCCTGCTGGAGCGGACACGTTGCTATTGTAGAAAAAGTGAACAAGGACGGCTCTGTAACTATTTCGGAATCGCACTGGGGCGGCACATACTTTGACGTGCAGACATATCAGGATATGAGTTCGCACTACGGTCAGGCGTTTTACGGTTATATTTACGCTTACAACGGCGGTATGACTACCGAAATGCGCAACAAACTCATAAATGCCAAAAAGGAGACCAACACCCAGTACCAGCAGGACGCAACAATCGCGCCTGACGAGCAGAGCGAGTTTGCAATCACAAACCTCGAACGTGACGAAAACACAGAGAAAAAGAACATTTTTGAAAGATTGTTTGCATAAAAAAAGCGCAGGCGTTTGCCTGCGTTTTTTTGTAGGGGCTGACGACCTCGGCAGCCCGCTAATTGTCCGAGGCGGAGCCGAGTAACTTACAACTGCTAACTGGATACTGCTAACTGCTAACTGAAAAAGGAACGGTACAACCGTTCCTTTTTCTTATCTCTCCCAGTTACGTGAGCGTTCAACTGCACGCTTCCAGTCTGAATACTTTTTGTTTCTGATTTCGGACGGCATTGACGGAACGAAAATCTTGTCAACTTTTCTGTTCTCCTCAATCTCTGCGGTGTCCTTCCAAACGCCTGTTGCAAGTCCTGCAAGGTACGCCGCGCCAAGCGCCGTAGCCTCGCGGTTAACCGGGCGGTTAACGTTGCAGCCTGTCATATCAGCCTGCATCTGCATCATAATATCGGATACCGAAGCGCCGCCGTCAACACGCAGGTCTTTGAGCATAATTTCGCTGTCGCTCATCATTGCTTCAAGCAGGTCGGTCATCTGGTATGTAATGCTCTCAAGCACAGCACGGCAAACGTGGCGCTTGTTGATTGAGCGTGTGATACCAACCATAATTCCGCGTGCGTACATATCCCAGTACGGTGCGCCGAGACCTGTAAATGCAGGCACAAGGTAAAGTCCGTTAGTGTCGGGAACTTCCTCTGCGAGTTCGTCGCACTCGCGGGCGTTGTCAATGAGTTCAAGTTCATCACGCAGCCACTTGATAACTGAACCTGCGTTGAAAGCCGAACCCTCAAGGTCGTAGATAACTTTGCCGTCAAGACCCCAGGCAATACCCGAAAGCAGGTTTGACTTGCTGTCGATACGTTCCTCGCCTGTGTTCATCAGCAGGAAGCAGCCTGTGCCGTAGGTGTTTTTAGCCTGACCCTTTTCAAAGCAGCCCTGACCGAAGAGTGCGCCCGGCTGGTCGCCGATAGCGCCTGCAATCGGGCAGCCTGCGAGTTCCTCAATGCCCGAAATTTTGTCAAGATAACCGTAAATGCAACTTGACGGTTTAACCTCAGGAAGCATTGACATCGGTATTTCAAGTTTTTCGCAAAGTTCCTCATCCCAGCAGAGTTTGTCAATGTCAAAAAGCATTGTGCGGCAAGCGTTTGAGTAGTCCGTAACGTGCGATTTGCCGCCCGTGAGATTCCAGATAAGCCAGGTGTCGATTGTGCCGAACAGCAACTGACCTGCCTCAGCCTTTTCGCGTGCGCCGTTAACATTGTCGAGTATCCATTTAATCTTTGTTGCGCTG
>ONXZ01000069.1 GCA_900321905.1 uncultured Eubacteriales bacterium | reverse complement strand
CGGACTCCTTAAAGAGGAGATGGCGCGGCTCGGCTCGCTGACTGTCGGTGTGGCGCGCGGATGTGCTGTACCTGCAGGCGGTGCGCTTGCAGTTGACCGCGATATATTTTCACGCACAGTTACTGACAAAATACTGTCGCACCCAAACATCACGGTTGAACATCGTGTTGTTGGTAGGATTGCCCCCGATGATGACGAAATTCTGATTATCGCAACAGGTCCGCTGACTGACGGCACGCTGTCGGCAGAGATTGAAAAACTATGCCCGAATATGCTGTCGTTTTACGATGCAGCGGCGCCGATTGTTATGGCGGACAGCATTGATATGTCCAAGGCGTTTGGCGCTTCACGTTACGAGCGCGGCGGTGAGAGCGATTACCTTAACTGCCCGTTTAACAAAGCGCAGTACGAAGCGTTTATTGAAGAACTTATCCACGCCGAGGGCGCAGTTGTGCATGACTTTGATGTTTACGAAGGCTGTATGCCTATTGAAAAACTCGCAAAGCGCGGACTTGACGCACCTCGATTCGGACCTATGAAGCCTGTCGGACTTATCGACCCTGCAACGGGTCACAGACCGTGGGCGTGCGTTCAACTTCGACGTGAGAACGACAAAGGCACAATGTACAACCTTGTCGGCTTCCAGACAAACCTGAAATTCGGCGAACAAAAACGTGTGTTCAGTATGATTCCCGGACTTGAAAATGCGGAGTTTGTGCGCTACGGCGTTATGCACCGCAACTCGTTTATTGATTCACCTCGCGTGCTGTGCGGCGACTACTCGCTGAAAGATAATCCAAACATCTTTTTTGCAGGTCAGATTACAGGCGTTGAGGGGTATATGGAATCTGCAGCCTCAGGCATTATGGCTGGCATAAATGCTGTCAGGCGTGCCGAGGGCAAGGATACAGTGCTGCTCGACGAGCGCACTATGATTGGCGCGCTGTCGCACTATATCAGCGATGAGAGCGTTACCAACTTTCAGCCTATGGGCGCTAATTTCGGTATACTTCCGCCGATTGAGCCAAAAATCAGAGATAAAAAAGAAAGATATAAAGCGCTTGCAGAGAGAGCGCTGAACGAACTTATAGTATGAAAATAATTGTTGACGCTATGGGCGGTGACAACGCACCGCTTGAAATTATTAAGGGCAGCCTTCTGGCGCTCGATGAATTTGATATTGACGAGATTATCCTCGTGGGTGATGAAAACAAGATTAACGCCTGCGCCAAAGATAACTCGCTAGAACTTAAAAAAATTACCGTACGCCACTGCACAGATGTTATTGATATGTGCGATGAGCCGACTTCGGTACTTAAACAAAAGCCCGATTCCTCAATGGCAGTCGGTTTCCGCCTGCTGAATGAGGGCGCAGGCGATGCATTTGTCAGCGCAGGTAATACAGGCGCAATCACGGTTGGCGCAACGCTTATTACAAAGCGTATCAAGGGCGTCAAGCGTCCTGCTATCGCCTCAATTATGCCGAGTGCGCAAAAGCCGTTTTTGCTTATGGACTGCGGCGCAAATGCCGAGTGCAGGGCAGAGTTTCTTTGCCAGTTCGGTCTGCTCGGTTCGATATATATGCAAAACGTTATGCACTATGACAACCCCACAGTTGCCCTTGCAAACAACGGCACTGAGGAAACAAAAGGTACGCCGATTGTCAAGGAAGCGTATGCCCTTATGAAGGAAGCGCCGTATAACTTCATCGGCAACATTGAGGGCAGGCAGATTCCGTTTGGCGACGCTGACGTTGTGGTTGCAGACGGCTTTACCGGCAATCTTATCCTCAAAACCTATGAGGGTGTTGCAAAGGTGCTGATGAACGGCATTAAAGAAGCGTTTTATAAAAACACGCTGTCAAAAATTTCGTATCTCGGCGTGCGTTCAGGCATTAACGATATGAAAACGCAGTTTGACTACAAGGAGTACGGCGGAGCGGTTATGCTCGGTGTTAAAAAGCCTGTCATTAAGGCGCACGGCTCGGCTGACGCGCGCACGTTTAAAAATGCAATCAAGCAGGCGGTTTGGTTTATTGAAACCGACCTGATTAATAAAATAGAAGAAGAACTGAAAAAATGAATACTTTAGAGCAAAAAATTGAATATTCATTTAAAAATCGGGATTACCTGACCGAGGCGCTGACACATTCAAGTTACGCAAACGAAAATCCCGGCGGTTTTCCGTGTAACGAGCGTATGGAATTCCTCGGTGACGCGGTGCTGTCGATAATTTCGGCAGAGTACCTGTACACAAAATTCCCCAAAATGCCTGAGGGCAGGCTTACAAAACTGCGCTCGTCGCTTGTATGCACGCAGTCGCTGTCGGCGTTTGCGAGGGAACTTGAACTCGGCTCATACCTTAAAATGGGCAAGGGCGAAACTGCTTCAGGCGGCGCAGACAGACCGTCAGTCCTTGAGGACGCGTTTGAAGCGCTGATTGCCGCAATCTATCTTGACGGCGGTATGGACGAGGCAAAGCGTTTTGTGCTTCGCTTTCTGTCGCGTGAGGTTGAAAATCAGCATACTAATTTTCACGACTACAAGTCGCTGCTTCAGGAGATTATTCAGCAAAATCCTGATGAAATGCTCACATATACAGTTGTTGGTACAAGCGGTCCCGACCACGACAAACGCTTTGACGTTGAACTCAAACTCAACTCAAACATTATCGGCAAGGGTCACGGCACAAGCAAAAAGAATGCCGAGCAACTTGCCGCAAAGCAGGCGCTTGAACTTATGGGTGTGGACGTATGAAAAAAGGCAACATAAGCATTTTTGTGCCGCACCTCGGCTGTCCGCAGCAGTGTTCATTCTGCAATCAAAAAACTATTACGGGCAAGCAGACGCAGCCTACCGCAGAAGATGTTAAAAACGCTGTCACTACCGCATTAAAACGCAAGGGATATGAATACGAAATTGCGTTTTTCGGCGGCTCGTTCACCGCGATTGGCAGGGAGTATATGCAAAAACTGTTAACTGCAGCGGCAGAGTGTGTTGACGGCGAGAGAATAAAGGGCATACGAATTTCTACCCGCCCTGATTATATTGATGATGAAGTGCTTGACCTCCTTAAAGCGCACAAAGTTACTGCTATTGAACTCGGCGCGCAGAGTATGGACGATGAAGTGCTTAAAGCAAATATGCGCGGTCATTCAGCAGAAGATGTTGAAAACGCTGCAAAACTTATTAAGTCGCACGGCTTTGAACTCGGTCTGCAGATGATGACAGGGCTGTACCTCGACACAGACGAAAAGGCTGTTAAAACAGCCAAAAAACTGATTGCGCTGCAGCCCGATACGGTGCGGATTTATCCCACCGTTGTGCTTAAAGGTACATACCTTGCAGAACTTTTTGACAAAGAACTGTATAAACCCCAGACGGTTGACGACGCGGCGGCGCTTTGCACCAAACTGCTGCCGATGTTTGAAGAAGCGGGTATAAGAGTAATCCGTCTTGGACTGCACGCCTCCGATGATATCAAAAAAAATATGGTCGCAGGCGCATACCACGAATCGTTTGGCGAGATTGTGCAGTCGCGCTTTATGCTCAACCGAGTTTTGGCTTATCCGCCCGGTAATTACGAAATCAGGGTTAATCCGCGCAGCGTGTCAAAACTTAAAGGCAACCAAAAACGTAATGCCTACTTTCTTATGGAGCAGGGCTACAATATAAAATATACGGTTACAGACAAAGTAGCCGTTGATGATTTGAAAATTGTGAGAAGATAATTATGTTATTACGCACACTTGAAATGCAGGGATTTAAGTCGTTCCCTGACAAAACAGAACTCAATTTCGGAAAGGGTATCACAGCCGTTGTCGGACCTAACGGTTCGGGCAAGAGTAACATCTCCGACGCTGTGCGCTGGGTGCTTGGTGAAACAAGTACAAAGTCGCTGCGCGGCTCAAAGATGGAGGATGTTATTTTCGGCGGTACATCATCGCGTAAGGCGCTCGGCTTTGCGCAGGTAGTGCTGACTCTTGATAACTCTGACGGCTCGCTTAAAGACAAGGGTGAGATTGTCACCGTTTCGCGCCGTTATTACCGCTCAGGCGAGAGTGAATACAAGATTGACGGCGAGCAGGTTCGCCGCAAGGATATTCACGAACTGTTTATGGACACAGGTCTTGGCGCAGACGGCTACTCAATGGTCGGTCAGGGTAAGATTGACTCCATTATTTCCGCAAAAAATGAGGACAGACGTGAACTCTTTGAGGAAGCCGCAGGTATCTCACGCTTCCGTCATAAAAGGCGTGACGCAGAGCGCAGACTCGACCAGGCACAGGAAAATCTTGTGCGACTGCTCGATATCCTCAGCGAACTTGAAAGCCGCGTTGGTCCGCTTAAAACACAGAGCGAAAAGGCGCAGAAATTCCTTGTTTTCAGCGAGGAGAAAAAGGAACTCGAAATCGGCGTCTGGCTCAACAAAATTAACGGCTTCACAAATTCACTGCGTGAGCAGGAGCATAAACTCGACGCCGCAAATGCCTCTTATGAAATCTGCGTAGCGGAGATTGAGGCTATTGAAAAAGAAACCGAAGAACTTGCCGCAAAGAGAACTGAACTTGAAGGCGTTGCAAACGAGATGAACAAACTGCAGGGCGAGGGCGAGGAAATGGCTAACAAGAACGCCGACCTCTCGCAAAAACTTGCAGAACTCACGCTTGCGCTCTCTGACTGCAAAGTAAGGGCGTCAAAGGCGCAGTCGTCCATTGATGAGATTATTGCACGCAACTCGACTATTGATGAAAATATTGCCGAGGCGGATAAGGAAATCGGCATTGCCACTGCACAGCAAAAAGAGTGCGAAGAAAACGTTGAGTTTGTAAAGTCGCAAATCAGCGAGGGCGAAAACTCGCTCGGCGGCTACCGTATGAAACTGCAGTCAAAAACCGAAAAGGCTGAAAAGAAAAAGATTGAACTTGAAACTGCAGAGCGTTCACTCTCTGAAAAACGCTCGCGCGCAAAAATGCTCTCAGACCTTGAAAAGAATATGGAGGGTTACTCAGGCGCGGTTAAAGCAGTTATGCGCCAGCGTGACGCAAAGGCGCTGTCGGGTATTCACGGCGTTTTGTCGCAACTTATCAGTGTAGACAACGAGTATTCAACTGCGGTTGAAGTTGCGCTCGGTGCGGCAATGCAAAATATTGTTACAGGCAGCGAAAGCGACGCAAAGCGCGCAATCAATTTCCTGAAACAGAACAAGCAGGGCAGGGCAACATTCTTGCCTATGTCCGCTATCAGACCGCGCAGTATTGACGAGCGCGACCTCGATGATAACTTCGGTTATGTTGATATTGCTTCAAACCTCGTTGAGTGCGACGCAAAATATAAAAACATCGTTGATAACCTGCTCGGCAGAGTTATCGTTGCCGAGGACATCGACTGCACTATCGGTATTTCAAAGCGATATAAAAACAGGTATAAAATTGTCACCCTTGATGGTCAGGTTATGAACCCCGGCGGCTCAATGACAGGCGGCAGCCGTTCAAAAGGCGCAGGAATTCTCTCCCGTGCAAATATGATTGAGGAACTCAGCGCCGAGGCGGACAAACTTGAAAAGCAGCGCGATGAACTTGCCGCCGAATACAAGCGACTTGTTGAGGACGCTAACAAGTCAGCCGCAGACCTTCAGGGCGCAGACGCTGACCTTCGCAACGCGCAGGAGGATTTAATCCGCGCTGAGGGCGATATGAAGATTATCAGCGACAGACTTACTTCTCTGACAGAGCAGAAGAAAATGATGCTCGACGAGAAGGAAAATTCAAAAACGCGTATTGATTCCTTCCGTGCAGAACTCGACGCTGCGGCAAACGAGGAAAAAGAAGTTCAGAATCAGATTAATTCTGCCGAGAGCGAGATTGCAAAACTCACCTCAGGTGCAGACGAACTGCAGTCCTCGCGTGAGGAAATCCGCAAGCGCAGCGAGGAAATCAACCTTGAACTTGTCGAAATCGCCAAGGACAGCGAAGCGGCAAAACTCGCTATCGAGGAACTCAAACTCCGCAGGTCAACGGCTTCCGACAGGGTGCGCAGCATAAACGACGAGATTGAAGCGATTGTTTCGCGTAACGTTAATCTTGAAAAGTCGATTGCCGACGTTAAGGCAGCCGCACAGGAACTGCGCGACAAGGCAAAAGAAGTTAACGACAGTATTGCTGCTAAGATTGACGAGCGCAATCAGGTTGAAAAGCGCTCCGGCGAACTCCGCGCGGCTGAAAAAGAGAAAAATTCTGATAAAGAAAAACTCTCTGCCGAGATTGTCCGTATTGAAGAACGCAAGAACAATATGAAAAAAGAGTACGACAACCTCAACGATATGCTCTTTGAGCAGTACGAACTTACCCGTGTTGAGGCGCAGTCACTCGGTATTGTTATTGAAGATATGACTGCCGCAAAGCGCAGACTGCACGAAATTAAACTTGAAATTAAAAAACTCGGCTCAATTAATGTTGGCGCTATTGAGGAATACAAAGAGGTTTCAGAACGTTACGAATTCCTTAAAGAACAGACCGATGATGTTGAGAATTCAAAGCGTGAACTGCAAGGTATTATTGAAGATTTAACCAAGTCGATGAGCGAAAAATTCCTCACGCAGTTCAACCTTATCAACGAACAGTTTAAGATTTCGTTTGCCGACTTTTTCGGCGGCGGCAAGGGCGAACTTTTGCTTGAAAACCCTGATGATTGCCTTGAAAGCGCAATTGAAATTAAAATTCAGCCACCCGGAAAATCAGTACAGAACATCAACCTGTTCTCCGGCGGTGAAAAGTCGCTTGCCGCAATGGCGCTGCTGTTCAGCGTTCTCAAAGTAACGCCTGCACCGTTTTGCATTTACGACGAGGTTGAGGCTGCGCTCGATGACGTAAACGTTGAACGTTTTGCAAAATATATGCGTAAAATGACGGATAAAACGCAGTTTATTTCAATCACACACCGCCGCGGCACTATGGAGGAAGCAGATATCCTCTACGGTGTAACAATGCAGGAAAAAATGGGATTAGAATAAATTGAGAATGGAGAATGTAGAATGGAGAATTTCGGGTGGACTCCGTCCACACCTGATTTATAAAATCGGGCGCGGGTGCCCCGCCCATAATTCTCAATTCTCAACTCTCAATTCTCCATTATTTCGACTAAAGGGAGAAACCAAATGGGACTTTTTGATAAATTCCGCAAAGGACTTAAAAAAACTCGTGACGAGGGTCTTACAGCACAGATGGACGAGGTTATTGAAACCTATGATGAAATCTGTGACGAACTGTTTGAAGAACTCGAAGAAATACTTATTATGGGCGATGTCGGTATGCCGACTGCCGAAAGAGTTATCGGCGACCTGAAAGCCAAGATTGAAAATGACGGCATAACATCTGTCAGCCAGGTGCGCGAAACGATGAAAGATATTGTTGCCGGCGTTGTATGGGGCGGTTCTTACCTCAAAATCAGAACAAAGCCGTCAATCATTCTTGTTATCGGCGTTAACGGCGTTGGCAAAACCACGACTATCGGCAAACTTGCTCTGCGCCTGAAGAATATGGGCAGGAGCGTTATTCTCGGCGCAGCGGATACTTTCCGCGCAGCCGCTATTGAGCAACTTCAAGTCTGGGCGGACAGAGCAGACGTTGACCTTATCAAGCACGGCGAGGGTGCAGACCCTGCTGCAGTTGTTTACGACACAATTCAGGCGGGCAAGGCTCGCGGCAGCGATGTAATTATCATCGACACCGCCGGCA